>CAYPUS010000331.1:0-2677 GCA_964413815.1 uncultured Aquabacterium sp.
GACATCGCCGAAATGGCCAGCGGCGTGGCCACCGGTTTCAACACCCTGCTGACCGCCGGCTTCGCCAACGATGGCAGTCCGGGCAAGCCCCTGTTCGAGTTCGACGCCACCAGCGCCAGCGCCCTGCTCAAGGTCACACCCGGCCTGCTGGGCCAGGAGCTGGGCTTTTCGTCCGACCCGGCCCAGGCAGGCAACAGCGACCAGTTGCTGGCGGCCATCGACCTGAAGAACCAGCCCCTGACCGTGGGCACGCTGGGCAACGTCCTGCTGGGCGACGCCTACACCCAGCTCACCGGCCGCCTGGCCACCGACAGCCGCCAGAACCAGGCCAGCCTGAGCACGGCCCAGACCGTGCGTACCCAGGCCGAGACCAGCTGGAAATCCACCAGCGGCGTCAACACCGACGAGGAAGCCATCGCGCTCGTGCAGTACCAGCAGATGTACCAATCGAACATGAAGGTCATCGCCGTGCTCAACGAACTCTTCGACAGCACGCTGTCCATCCTCTGATTCTTGAAAGCACCCGACCATGCGCATCGCCAGCACGCAGTACCACGCCACGATGACATCGGCCCTGCAGAACGCGCAGAGCCAGCTCGAGACCGTCATCCAGCAGATGGCCTCCGGCAAGAAGCTGATGCTGCCCTCCGATGACCCGGTGACCAATGTGCGCCTGTCGCGCCTGAGCCGCGAAGAAGCCGCGCTGACGCAATACCGCGCCAACATCGACGCCCTGTCGACCCGCCTGCGCCAGAACGAATCGCTGCTGGACGGCATGACGGCCGACTTGCAGCAGGCGCGCGAGCTGCTCGTGTGGGCGGCCGACGGCGGCAACACCAGCGAAGACGTGCAGGCCATGGCCAGCTCGCTCGTCGCCCTGCGCGACAGCCTGTTCTACTCGGCCAACAGCCGCGACCAGGAAGGCCGCTACATGTTCTCGGGCACGGCCACCGGATCGGCCACCTTGACGTACGACGCGGGGGCCCCGGTGGGCAGCCGCTACAGCTTCACCGGCAACACCGGCGAGCAAAAGGTGGTGGTGGGCAATGGCGTGACCCAGACGGCCAATGTGACGCTGGGCGAAATGTCCGCCCTGCTCAACCAGCTCGATGACACCATCGACGCGCTGCAGGCCCCGGGCGCGACGGTGAACGACCCGGCCACACGCGCCCGCGTGAAGGGCGGCATGCAAAGCGTGGACACGGCAATCAACGCATTGAGCGCCAAGATCGCCACCCTGGGCGGCGCCCAGAACACACTGGCCACGCTGACCGCCAACCACGCCAACGTCAGCCTCTCGAACCAGCAGGCGCTCATTGACCTGGGCCAGCTCGACTACGGTGAAGCCGCCGTGCGCCTGAGCGGCTACAGCACGGCGCTGGAGGCCACGCAAAAGGCCTACGCCAAGGTCAGCAGCCTGTCGCTGTTCGACGTGATCTGATCCCGACCGAAGGCCCGCGCAGCACCATGCAGATCCCTGCCACCACCGCCTTGACGCCCATCACGCCGCAGGTCCGCACGGGCGTCGGCGCGGCCACATCCGGCTCCGCTGGCGCGGTGCCCGGTGCCGGCGCGGCCAAAGCCGCTGCGGCATCGGCCAAAGTCGGCGCGGCCTCCTCCGCTGCGCTGTCGGGCGCCGCCGCGCCGGCCTTGTCCGCACCCAGTGCCTACGACCTGAAGCCGAAGGCACCCGAGCCCGGCGAAGGCGTGTGGGCCGCAGGTTTTGCCGAGCAGTTCGCCCAGCGCGGCGAACAGGCTGACTACGGCTGGCTGCATGAGCTGTCGCCAGCGCTGTTGGGCGTCACGCGCCCGCGTGTGCTGGCCCTGCTGCGCTTGCGCGACTGAGTCGCTCTTCACCCCGTCTGCAAGACCCTCCGGTACTGAATGGCCTCGGCCATGTGGGTCTGCGCAATCGCTTCGGCATCGGCCAGATCGGCGATCGTGCGCGCCAGCTTCAGCACCCGGTGGAAGGCACGGCCTGACCAACCCAGGCGCGTGCAGGCTGACTGCAGAAAGGCCATTGCTGCAGGCTCCGCCGAGGCATGCCGGTCCAGCAGCGAACCGGCCAGATTGGCATTGCACACGCCCTGGCGGTCTTGCTGCCTTTGCCGCGCCGCCAGCACGCGCCGGGCGATGCGCGCCGTGGACTCGCCTTCTGCGCTGGCGGCCAGCACCTCGGGCGCAACGGCGGGCACCTCCACCTGCACATCGACGCGATCCAGCAAGGGGCCGCTCAGACGGCCCTGGTAGCGCGCCACCTGCTCGGGCGTGCAACGGCAGGCCTTCAAGGGATTGCCGAAGTGCCCGCAAGGACACGGGTTCATCGCCGCGATCAGCTGAAAGCGCGCCGGAAAGTCATGGCGGCGCGCGGCGCGCGAGATGGTGATCTGCCCGGTTTCCAACGGTTCGCGCAAGGCTTCCAGCGCCGCACGCGGAAACTCCGGCAGTTCATCCAGAAAGAGCACCCCGTGGTGCGCCAGCGAGATCTCGCCAGGCCGGGGTGGAGAGCCGCCGCCCACCAGGGCCACCGGCGAGGCCGTGTGGTGCGGGCTGCGCATCAGGCGCTGACGCCACCGCGCCGGCTCGAAATGCCCGGCCAGGCTGAGCACGGCGGCCGATTCCAGCGCCGCTTCTTCATCCAGAGGCGGCAGCAGGCCGGCAAAGCGCTGGGCCAGCA
>CAYPUS010000331.1:2687-4019 GCA_964413815.1 uncultured Aquabacterium sp.
GCGGCGGACTGCCCTTTGACGTCCAGCAGATCCAGCATGCGCACCGTGGCGTCCGGCCCTGCGGGCTCGGCACGCACCCGTACCAGGTCCGCGCCAGCGCCTTGACCATCGGGCCGCAAAGCCTCCACCACATCCGACAGGTGCCGGGCACCATACAGACGGGCCCCTTCCACCAGGGCCGCTTCCTGGGCGCTGGCCATCGGCAGCACCAAACCACGGCGTGCCGCCCCGGGGACAGGCTGACGCAGCATCGCCAGCGCCATGGGCAAGGCACCCCGCACGGGCCGCAACTCGCCGCCCAGCGACAACTCCCCGGCAAATTCAAGCTCGGCCACCCGCGCCTCATCCAGGTGCCCCATGGCCGTCAGGATGCCGATGGCGATCGGCAGGTCGAAACGCCCGGACTCCTTGGGCAGGTCCGCCGGCGCCAGGTTGACGGTGATGCGCTTGTTGAAGGGAAATTCCAGGCCGGCGTTGCTCAGGGCCGCCCGCACCCGCTCTCGCGCCTCCTTGACTTCGGTGTCAGCCAGGCCAACCAGCGTGAACGCGGGCAGGCCGTTGGCCAGGTGCACTTCGACGGTGACAGGGGGCGCGTGGAGGCCGTCAAGGGCCCGGCTTTGAACGGTGGCGAGGGACATTCGGACATTCTGCCGAGCGCACCGCGGCCGCGCGTCCCTCGGAAGGGCGAGCCCCGAGACCCCATTCGGTGTGCAGGCTTGCGCACCGCTTTTGTTCGCGGGGCCTACCACCAGGCGATCAAAAACCGCACCCCAATGCACCACAAGCGTGCATCATGTGATTTGTCATGTGAAACGCGGGCTTCGGCGCACAAACAGCGTGCACGAAAACGGGCGAACCGCCAACTCGGTGCATGCCCAGCACGCCGCCCCCGTGCGCTCCCCGTTTTGGACCGCTGGCACAGATCATGCAGTTATCCGATCGGTCAGTTTTTTTGCCAACCTCACCGGAGAACCAACCATGAAGATGGTGACCGCCATCGTCAAGCCATTCAAGCTTGATGAAGTGCGTGAGGCCCTTTCCGCCATCGGCGTTCAGGGCATCACCGTAACCGAAGTCAAAGGCTTCGGCCGCCAGAAAGGCCATACCGAGCTGTACCGTGGTGCGGAATACGTGGTCGACTTCCTGCCCAAGGTCAAGATCGAAGCGGCCGTCGACGAGTCCATCCTCGACCGCGTCATCGAATCGATCGAGTCATCTGCCCGCACGGGCAAGATCGGCGACGGCAAGATTTTCGTGACCTCGCTTGAACAGGTGATCCGCATCCGCACCGGCGAGACCGGCCAGGACGCACTCTGACAGCAAGCGCCCTTT
>CAYPUS010000332.1:0-4006 GCA_964413815.1 uncultured Aquabacterium sp.
CGCCGCTCTACCAACTGAGCTAAGCACCCGATTACGACTGGCGCGTATTCTAGTCTCAGAACGGGGCGCCTCAGTTGATGGCGTCCTTGAGGGCCTTGCCCGGGCGGAACTTGGGCACCTTGGCCTTCTTGATCTTGATGGCGTCGCCGGTGCGCGGGTTGCGCCCGGTGCGGGCTGCGCGGGTGCTGACGGCGAAGGTGCCGAAACCCACCAGCGACACGGTGCCGCCCTTTTTCAAGGTGGTGCGAACGCCGCCGATCACGGCTTCCAGGGCGCGGCCCGCGGCGGCCTTGGAGATGTCGGCCTGCTTGGCGATGTGTTCAATCAGCTCGGACTTGTTCACGAGAAATCCCCTCTAAAGGTCAACGAAACGAGTTCCAAAAATCTGGCTTGCCTTGCCGCGCTGAATCGCTCGCCTGAGTTGCTTGATGAGGCGCTCAATCACGGGATCGCGCCGGAAGGACGGCTGAACTCCGGCCGCAGCCGGAAAATTCATTCTATGCCCAATCCCCCGGGGGCCCGCCCGCCTGCCAGGCGCGGATATGCACGCTTGACAGCCGCTGCGCAAATGGGGCGTGAATGGGCGCGTGAGACGATTGCCGTTGCACGAAATTCAGCCAGCCAGCGCCGGCGTGTCGGCAGCGGTCAACGGGCCTTGGCCCGGATGTCGGGCAGCGCCTTTTGCAGGTAGTAGGCCATGGACCAGATGGTCAGGCCGCAGGCGATGTAGATGAGCCAGGTGCCCAGGTCGCGGGTGTGGACGTCACCCGGCAAATGCCCGTCGTACAGCAGCAACAAGATGGCGGCCATCTGCGCGGCGGTCTTGAGCTTGCCCAGCATGTGCACCGCCACGCTGCGCGAGGCGCCGATCTGGGCCATCCATTCCCGCAAGGCGGAGATGGCGATCTCGCGGCCGATGATGATCAGCGCCACGATGGCATTGACGCGGTCGAGTTGCAGCAGCAAAAGCAAGGACGCGCAGACCAGGAATTTGTCGGCCACCGGATCGAGGAAGGCACCGAAGGACGAGGTCTGGTTCAGGCGCCGCGCCAGCCAGCCGTCGGCCCAGTCCGTCAAGGCCACGACCACGAAGAGAATGCTGACCATCAGGTTGATCTGATGGATGGGCCAGGGCAGATAGAAGGCGCCCACGATCAGCGGAATCGCAACGATCCGCGCCCAGGTGAGCAAGGTGGGCAGGTTCAGAAACATGGCTGCATTGTGCCCGTGATCGCAACACGCTGTTGTGGCATCAGCGATCCAGGCTCATCGGCTTGAAACGTCTGTCCTGATCGAAGAGGAAGGTTTCGTTGAACTTCCACGGTTTGGGCAGCTTGCTCACATCGCCATAAGGCGCCGCCTTGCGGATCGCGGCCATGGCCAGTTCCACCGTGTCGCGTGCCTGGCCGGGGTAGCGCATCACCGAGATCCGGCGCACGCTGCCATCGCCATTGAGCTCGACGCTGAGCACCGGGATGGCCAGCAGCACATCGGGCGGCTGGCCCAGGTAGCTGCCATCCGGGTGGGCGGCCACCATGCGCTGGGCGGCTTGAAGCCGCGCATGCTGCCAGTCACGGGGGCGCTCCGGCGGGCCGAGCTTGATGGGGGCCGCGGTGCGCGGGGCGGACTTGCCAGGGCGCTCGGCGGCGCTCTCCGAGCCGGCTGGGACCGGGCTGCCGGGCGTTTCGGGGGCGGGCTTGGCCGGTGCACCGGGCTTGCTGGCGCACCCGACGAGCCCGCCCAGCAGCACCGTGACACCCACGCCCATGGCCGTGCAGACCAGGGTCCACCGCTGCTTCCAACTTCTGGCAATGCGCTTGCTCAATCCACCACCCCCATCAACATTCACTGCAGGATCCTTCTTGCGCCCACTCAATGCAGGGCGCGGTAAATCTGTTCGGCCAACTCGTGCGAGATGCCATCGACGCTGGCCAGCTCTTCGACACTGGCCGAGGCCACGCCGCGGACACCACCGAAGCGTTGCAAGAGTCTCGCACGGCGTTTGGGTCCCACGCCCGCGATGTCTTCGAGCTTGCTGCCGCCGGTGCGCACACTGGCCCGGCGCGCCCGCATGCCCGTGATCGCGAAGCGGTGCGCCTCGTCCCGGATCTGGGCCACCAGCATGAGCGCGGCCGAACTCGGATCCAGTTGCAGCTTGGGCCGGCCATCGGCAAAGACCAGTTCCTCCAGGCCCACCTTGCGGCCCTCGCCCTTTTCGACCCCGACGATGCGCGACAGAGGCAGCCCCAGGCTCTGGAAGACATCGCGCGCCATGGCCACCTGGCCCTTGCCGCCATCGATCAGGACGATGTCGGGCACGCGCGCAGCCTTGATGCCCGACTCGCTGTAGCGGCGCTCCAGCGTCTGCTTCATCGCCGCGTAGTCGTCCCCGGGCGTGATGCCGTGGATGTTGTAGCGGCGATATTGCGAGGGCTGCATCTTGTGCTGTTCGTAGACCACGCACGACGCCTGGGTGGCCTCGCCCGCCGTGTGGCTGATGTCGAAGCACTCGATGCGCAAGCGCGCCAGCGGATCTTTGGGCGGCGGGCGCTGGCCAGGCTCCGCGCCATCGGCCATGGACTGGGCTTCTTCGGCATCGGCCGCCACGGCATCGGCGTCCATGGCATCGGACGCTTCGCCCTGCCCCGTGTCCGCTTCAACCGATTCACTCTCCGGCGCGCCACCGGCCTGCACGGCATCGACCTCCAGCCCGGCTTCGCGCGCATCCAGATCGAGGTCGAGGTTCAGCGCCTCGACCAGCGCACGGGTGCGGGCCTGCTGCGAGCCCTCTTCGCTCAACAAGCGGCCCAGCGACAGCGCCGCCCCCTTGATCGCCATGTCCAGCCAGGCGCGGCGCTGTTCGCGCGGCTGGTGGACCACGGCGATGCGGCGCCCGCCCTGCTCTTCGAGCGCGGTCATCAGCGCCGGATCGACCGGGTGGCTCAGGATCAACATGGCCGGGATGGCGCCACCGATGTAGTGCTGGGCCAGGAAGGCTTCGAGCACACGGACTTCGGTGGCATGGACCAGGGCCTGGGCATCGGGCTCGGCGCTCTCGGAGCTCACGACGGGCCGCCCCTGAGACAGCTCCTCAGCCACGTCCTCGTCATCAGGGGCCAGCACGTGGTCCTGCACATGCACCGGGAAGTAGGCCCGGTCGCCCAGGTGGCGGCCACCGCGCACCATGGCCAGGTTCACGCAGGCGCGTCCACCCTGCACCTTCACGGACAGCACGTCCACGTCCTTGTCCATGACGGTCTCGACCGACTGCTGGTGCAGCACGGCAGACAAGGCGCTGATCTGGTTGCGGATCTCGGCAGCCTTCTCGTACTCCATCTTCTCGGCGTGGGCCATCATGCGCGCCTGCAGATCCGCCAGCACCTCATCGGTCTCACCCAGCAGAAAGCGCTCGGCCTGGCCGACGCTGGCGGCGTAGTCCTCTCGCTCGATCAGGCCCACGCAAGGGCCGCTGCAACGCTTGATCTGGTAGAGCAGGCAGGGGCGGCTGCGGTTCTTGTAGATGGCGTCCTCGCAGGTGCGCAAGAGGAAGACCTTTTGCAGCAACTGGATCGTCTCCTTGACCGCCCAGGCGCCCGGGTAAGGCCCGAAGTAGCGGTGCTTGCGGTCCACCGCCCCGCGGTAGTAGGACATGCGCGGGAATTCGTGAGAGGCGATCTTCAGATACGGGTAGCTCTTGTCATCGCGAAACAGGATGTTGAAGCGTGGATTGAGCGTCTTGATCAGGTTGTTTTCCAGCAGCAGCGCCTCGGCTTCGCTGCGCACGACGGTGGTCTCCATGCGCGCGATGCGCGAGACCATGTGGCCGATGCGGCTGCCGCCGTGGTTCTTGTGGAAGTAGCTGGAAACGCGCTTTTTCAGGTCGCGCGCCTTGCCCACATACAGCACCTCACCCCGCGCATCGAAGTAGCGGTAGACGCCAGGCAGCGAAGGCAATGAGGCCACCTCTGCCAGCAAGCTGTCCCAGAGGCGCGCGCCCGCCTCTGGG
>CAYPUS010000333.1:0-3977 GCA_964413815.1 uncultured Aquabacterium sp.
ATCTACATCCAGGGCGCCCGCGACGAGGCGCTGAGCCGGGCGCCGGAAGAAGGCGTGCTCACGCAACTGCCCACCTTGCCCGCCACCCACGATGCGCCGGCCACCGCGGCCTACATCCAGGATGTCATGGCCGGCGGCAAGCCCCTGCCCCCGGCCATCGAGGCCCAGGCGGACTGCCTGGTTCAGGCCTTGGCGCGCCTGGCTTGCGGCAAAGCCTGAGCGGCCGCTTCTTCAGCCCGGGCTGGCCTGTTCAGCGGACTTTTGCGTTGCGGCCGGCGCCGGCGCGGTCTTGCCGACCCGCGCGAGCAAAAGCATGCCGGCCAGCACCGCCCCGGTGCCCAGCAGCAGGCGCCAGGTCACGGGCTCGTCCAGCCACAGCGCGGCCATCCAGATCGTCGACAAGGGGCCGATCATCCCCACCTGCGAGGCCGCCGAGGCGCCGATCAGCTGCACGCCGCGCATCACCATCCACACCGGCAAGACCGTGCAGAACACGGCATTGAGCGCCGACAGCGCCCAACCCTGCCATGGCAGGTTCGCCACGCTGGCCACACGCCCCTCCGAGACAAGGTAAAGCACGAGCCACTGAGCCACCGCCATCACGCAGGCCACGCAGGAAGCCAGCCCCACCAGCCGCACGGACCCCAGGCGCTGCACCATCTGCCCGCTGCCGATGAGGTAGACCGCATAGCTGACGGCGCTGAAGAACACCAGCACGCTGCCCAGCGCGATGGCGCTGACGGCATCCATGCCTTGCACGCTGGCGGCGGACACCAGGTGGGCCGCATCCCAGTCGTGCTGCCAGACAATGGCGATGCCGACATAGGAGACCGCCATGGCCGCCAGATGGGCCGGCTTGACGGCATGGCGCAGCCACAGCGCCGACAGCAGCAGCACGATGGCCGGGTTGAGATAGAGGATGGCACGCTCCAGGCCGGCGCTGATGTAGCGCAGGCCCATGAAGTCCAGCGTGCTGGCCAGGTAGTAGCCACTGAAGCCCAGGCCCACGATCAGCCAGCGCTCGCGCCCGGTCAGCGCCACCGGCTGCTGGCCGCCAGTTGCCTGCCCATGGCCACCTTGCTCCTTGCGGCTGGCCCACCAGGCCATGGCCAGGAACAATGGAAAGGCCAGCAGCATCCGCATGCCCACCACGGCGAACGCATCCACGCCGAGCCTGTACATCAGCTTGGCCACGATGGCCTTGCCCGAAAAGGCCACCGCGCCCGCCATGGCGAAAAGCCAGCCTTGTGTCCTCAAACCCATCCCGCTGGAAGCGGTCATCTTCTTCTCCATCGCCTGCACGCGCATCGCCAGGGCACATTTGCCGACCGGCACCGTTCACAGTAGGCCATGGAACCGAATGCCACCCCCGGGATCAAGTGGTGAGGCCGCGTCCTGCCTCAGGGCTTTCAGGGAGGAATCCACAAGAAAGTCCTGCCGCATCCTGAGTAGACTCGGCCCAACCCATGCTTTCGCGTCACGCCGCGTCAAACCGGGGCATGTGTCCAACTCATCCAGGTAAGCCTTTTTATGCATTGTCTGAATCAAACCCTGCTGGCCACCCTGCTCGCAACCGCCTGTGGCCTGAGCCTGGCGCAAACCGATGCGGCAGCACCCTCGGCCCCCGCACACACAGCCTCGGCTGCCGAGCAAGCGCCTGCGCCGTCCGCCGCGCAGCCTGAAGCCGCCGCTTCTGCTGCGGCGCCCGCGTCCGCGCCCGCCGAGAAAGCCGATCCCACCGAGGATCCGATGGACGCCCAGATGCCGCCCGACATGCCGGACGACCACCCGGCCATGCAGGCGGCCTTCAAGCGCGGCAAGGCCACCTTGCCCAAGTACCTGAAGATGGCCAAGGGCAACAAGGATCCCAATCTGATGGTCTTTGCCGTGAAGGTGCGCTTCGTCGACGGCAAGACGGTCGAGCACATGTGGGTGACGCCCTATGAGGACAAGGGCGGCGGCAAGTTCACCGGCCGCCTCAACGACATCCCGCGCGCCGTCAAGAACAAGACGCACGAGCAGCAGGTCAACTTCACGACCAAGGACATCGCCGACTGGATGTATTACGACCAGAGCCAGCACAAGATGTTCGGCAACTACACGACCTGCGCGCGCCTGACCTTGGGCCGGCCCAAGGACGTGGCCGACGTCAAGCGCATCTTCGGCCTGGACTGCACGAACAACGACATGTAAGGCCAGGGCTCCTCATGGGGCCATGGCGGCGAGCCCGCATGCCATGCGAGCCCCCATGTCAGTGCGCCACGCCCTCCACGACGGCCGCCGCTGAAGGCTGGCCGGAAGCCAGGAAGGCCGCCCACTGCGGCCTGACCTGCGCCGCCCCGGCGTGCCGCACGGGTCCATAGCCCTTGATCTGATCGGCCAGCTCGATCAGCCGGCAGGCCTCATCGTGGGTCGAGGCGTCCAGCCTGTCGAGGATGCGCGCCAGCACCGCGCGGAACTCGGCCAGCACCGCACGGTCCTCCCGGCGGTCACGGGTCCAGGCCATCGGATCCAGGGGCGTGCCGCGCAGCACCTTGCCATGACGCAAGGCTTTCAACAGCCAGCCCCATTGGGGCCCGAAGCGGTGCTTGGCGGGCCGCGCGCCGGCAGCGCCCGCGGCCTGTCCGTCCGCGGCCTCGCCACCATGCAGCATCGGTGGCGACAGGTGCCACACCATCTTCCAGTCGCCCTCGAACTGCTCGGCCACCTGTGCCTTGAAGGCCGGCGAGGTCAGCAGCCGCGCCACCTCGTATTCGTCCTTGCTGGCCATCAGCCTGAACAACTGCCGCGCCACCGCCCGGCTCAGCCTTTGGCTCTGGAGGGGTGCCTCCGCCTGCTGCACACGCCGCACCATCTCGGCATAGCGCGCTGCATAGGCTGTGTTCTGGTAGTCCACCAGGTAATCAAAGCGGCGCTTGACCAGGGCATCCAGACTCTCCTGGCCACTGGTCGGCGGGCGCCCCGCCCAAACCACCGGCTGCGCCGGCATGCTCAGCCGGGCCACACCTACCGGGTCGTGCGCCGCCTGCCGCCCCCACTCGAAGGCCGCCAGATTGCGCTCGACCTGCACGGCGTTGAGCTCGATGGCGCGCCGGATCGAGGCCTGGCTCAGCGGCACCCAGCCCTTCTGCCAGGCAAACCCCAGCATCAGGGGGTTGGCGTAGATGGCATCGCCCAGCAAGCCCGTGGCCAGCGCCACCGCATCGAGCCGCTGAACGGCGCAAGCGCCCACGGCCTCGTCCAGCACATGGTCGCAATGGCCGACCGGGAACTGCCAGCCCGGGTCCTGCATCAAGGCGGCTGTGGGCGTGTGATGCGTGTTCAAGGCCACGCGCGTGCGACCCTTGCGCATCACCGCGCTGGTGGTGGCATGTGCGGCCACGATGGGGTCGCAGGCGATCACCAGATGGGCCTCGGCCATGCCGACCTTGGTCGTGCAGATGCCCTCTTGCCGATCGGCGATCTGCACATGGCTCCAGGTGGCGCCCCCCTTTTGCGCCAAGCCTGCGGCCTCCTGCGTGACCACGCCCTTGCCCTCCAGGTGTGCGGCCATCCCCAGCAACTGGCCGATGGTGATCACGCCTGTGCCGCCGATGCCCGCCACCACAATGCCATAGGCCGTGTGCGAGGGGGGCTGCTCAGGCGCCGGCGCGGGGGGCAGACGCCGCAGATCGGGCTTGTCGTCACCGGCACTGGCCGTGCGCAACTGGCCGCCTTCGATGGTGACCAGGCTGGGGCAGAAGCCCTTCACGCATGAAAAGTCCTGGTTGCATGAACTCTGGTTGATGCGGCGCTTGCGCCCGAAGGCCGTCTCCACCGGCTCCACGCTCAGGCAGTTCGATTGCACGCTGCAGTCGCCGCAGCCTTCGCAGACCAGTTCGTTGATGACCACGCGCTTGTTCAGCACCGGCATCTTGCCGCGCTTGCGGCGGCGGCGCTTTTCGGTGGCGCAGGTCTGCTCGTAGACGATGACGGTG
>CAYPUS010000334.1:0-3972 GCA_964413815.1 uncultured Aquabacterium sp.
GCAGCCCCCGCGAGAACCAGACGCCCAACCCGCTGGCGCTTGCCATCCTGGACGAGGCGGGCATCGCCACGGACGGCCTGCGCAGCAAGAGCTGGGATACGTTCGCAGGCGAGGCCGCGCCCACGATGGACCTCATCATCACCGTCTGCGACAACGCAGCGGGCGAGGTCTGCCCCATCTGGCCCGGGCACCCGGCCACCGCCCACTGGGGCTACCCGGACCCGTCAGAAGCCAAAGGCACCGACGAGCAGCTGCGCGCCGCCTTCCGCGCCACGCTGCAGGCCATTCGCAGCCGCGTTGAAATGCTGGTGAGCCTGCCATCCGAGCGGCTGGCCAAGCTGAGCCTGCAGCAGTCGGCACGCGACCTGGCCGCCCGGTGAACACCGCTCCCCTGCCTCGGCGCCTGCTGGCCGAGGGCCTAGGCACGGCGATGCTGCTGTGCGCGGTCATCGGCTCCGGCATCATGGGCGAGCGCCTCGCCTCGGGCAACGCCGCGGTCGCGCTGTTTGCGAACACCCTCGCGACCGTGTTCGCGCTGTTCGTCCTCATCGAAGTCTTCGGCCCCATCAGTGGGGCACACTTCAACCCGCTGGTGACCCTGGCGTATGGCCGCAATGGGGGCCTGGGAGCCAAAGACAAGGGGCTCTACGTGGCCGCGCAGTTGGTCGGGGCCACGGCGGGCGCGGCGTTGGCGAACGCCATGTTCGACCTCCCCACACTCCACTGGGCCACCCGGGTGCGTTCGGGGCCGGGGGAATGGCTCGGCGAGGTCGTGGCGACTGCCGGTTTACTTCTGGTTGTCGGCCGGAGCACACCAGGGCGAGTGTCCGCGCTGGTCGCGGCCTACATCGGCTCGGCCTACTGGTTCACCTCATCCACCTCGTTCGCCAACCCCGCCGCGACCTTCGGCCGGATGTTCAGCGACACCTTCGCAGGCATCTCGCCAGCTTCCGCTGCAGCGTTCGTCCTGGCCCAGGCCGTGGGAGCCAGCTTGGGATTTTTACTGGTGAAATTGCTTCCTCATAGCCCCCCGTGAGCTAGTCCAGTGTAGAAGACGCCTAGTTCAGCAACTGGCCCTGTACCAGGCTTGCTTCACGCCTTCACCACCGAGCCGGTACTCCAGCCAGAACTTCCGCGACTCACTCTGAACCAGAGCGAATCCAGCCGACCAGGGCCTCCGGCCTCCGTTACTTGCGTTACCTCTGTTACCCCAGTTCCCCATCAATTGGTTGAGCGATGCCCGGCAGCTCTACGACAGCTTCTGTAGCGCTGCAGATAATTCACCAGAATGAAGATCAGGACAATGCGCGCCTCTCGCAAGTTGTTGTTCTGGCCACCGTAGGCCACCAAGCATTTCGCCTTTATCGCCGCCTACTCTTGCGCGCAAAGCTCGATGCGGCGGATGAACTCCGCTAAGACGAAGCGTCCCGACTGCATATCGTGTCTTGACCTCAGTCGGAAGAACGTCCCAATGGAAATGCGTACTCGCGCCGTACTTACAACTTTGGCCCGGCCCCCTTGGAAAGGCGGGCTTTGACGGCATCCTGCCTTTGCTGCTCCACCCAATCCTTCGCCTTCTGCTGGGTTGTTGCCCAGAGGCCGTAGTCGGTGATGCGCACGACGAGCTGTCGAACGGGTTCTCCGACCAGATTGGCAGCGACTGCGACCCCGCATTGCGAAAAATCAGCAGGAACCCTTCCTTTGGCCTGCTCTTTTCTTAGGTAGTCCGTAATATCCCCTTGCCCGTCACCAATAACCGTTGCTTTGGGGTTTGAGCGCCAGCACATGGGTCTCCCTGATTCTCCCCAGGTCAGATTGAGGTCCGCGTAGTTCTTCCCGGTCACTGTGGGTGTGCCGTACTTTTGTGTCAATTGCGCAGTGAGTTGGGCCTGAGTGGGTGGCGCTTTCAAGCTCACGTTTCTGGAAACACTCACGACACGCGAAGCGCTTGGCAGGGGGGAGAAATACAGTCTGAAATCCTCGCGGCCTTGTGCATCGTCGTAGGTCACCCAAACCTCGTGCAGAAATGACTCCGTATTGATTTGTTGCACACCGTCCCTGAAGTTGTAGCTCATGTTCCGTTTCTGAACACGCATCCCGGGCCGGTGCGCAGTCAATGCAGACATGGCTTCAGCCTCTGTCATGCCGGGACGAACGCCAACCACATCAAAGGTGGACTGTGCGGTGGCCGGGAAAATACTTGCGCCCACAACTGCGAAAGCAATGAAACGCAACGTGCTCAAACGGGTAAATCGACGGGCTGATAGGCGAATGGCATTCTTCATTTTGTGACTCCTTATTCGTATTAGTCGACCATGGGTTGTTGGGGTACTAAGGCTTGTCTGTTGACGCCGACCGAAAACTGAGCCACTTTTGTAAGTGATGGCGACCAAAAATTGAGCCAGGTGTTTTACCTACCCTGCTGTTTTTTTCAGCAAGGGCATGAAGAAGGTGATCACCATGGACACGATTGGCAAGATACGGCGGATGCACCGCCGAGACAAGAAGACGCAGCGGGAGATTGCGAGGAAGTTGGGGCTGTCGAGGAACACGGTGGCCAAGTGGCTGGACGAGGCGCAGCCGGTCGAGCCCAAGTACCGCCGGGAGTCGGCCACGGCCACCAAGCTGTCGGCGTACGAGGCCGAGCTCAAGCAGGCGTTGAAGGCCGATGCGAAGCGGCCCAAGAAGGAGCGGCGCACGGCCAAGGCCTTGTTTGCGCAGATCAAGGCGGCGGGCTATGAAGGCGGCTACACACGGGTGACGGACTTCATCCGCAAGTGGCGCCAGCAGGAAGGTCAGGGGTCTGCCAGCAAGGCGTTCGTTCCACTGACGTTTGAGCTGGGCGAGGCCTTCCAGTTCGACTGGAGCGAAGACGGCTTGCTGGTGGGCGGGGTGTACTACCGGCTGCAGGTCTCGCACATGAAGCTGTGCGCCAGTGGGGCGTTCTGGCTGGTGGCCTATCCCAGCCAGGGCCACGAGATGCTGTTCGATGCGCACACCCGCAGTTTCGCGGCGCTGGGCGGTGTGGCACGCCGTGGCATCTACGACAACATGAAGACGGCCGTTGACAAGGTCAAGAAGGGTAAAGGCCGCGTGGTCAACGCGCGCTTTGCGGCCATGTGCGCGCACTACCTGTTCGACCCTGATTTTTGCAACCGGGCCAGCGGCTGGGAGAAGGGGCTTGTTGAGAAGGACGTACAAGACAGCCGCCGTCGCATCTGGGTGGAAGCTGGGCAGCGGCGCTTTGGCAGCTTTGCCGAGCTCAACGCGTGGCTGGGCGAGCGCTGTCGGGCCCTGTGGCAGGAGCTGCGCCACCCGCAGCACAAGGCGTTCAGCATCGCCGAGATGCTGGAGCTGGAGCAAAGCCACCTGATGCCCATGCCGGTGGCCTTTGACGGCTACGTCGAGAACCCGGCGAAGGTCAGCAGCACTTGCCTGGTGACGGTGGCGCGCAACCGCTACTCGGTGCCCTGCGAATGGGCAGGGCAGATGGTCAGCACGCGCCTGTACCCGGCGCAGATCGTGGTGGTGGCCGGTGACACGGTGGTGGCCACGCACGAGCGCCTGAGTGATCGCAACCAGACCCGCTACGACTGGCAGCACTACGTGCCGCTGATTGAGCGCAAGCCAGGCGCGCTGCGCAACGGGGCACCCTTTGCGGACCTGCCTGAGCCCCTGCAACGTATGCGCCGGGCCTTGGTGCATCAGGAGGGCGGCGACAAGGTGATGGCGCAGGTGCTGGCCGAGGTGCCCAAGCAAGGGCTGGACGCGGTGCTGGTGGCGGTGGAGCTGGCCCTGGAGAGCGCGCCGCCATCAGGTCGGGTGAGCACCGAGCACGTCATCAACGTG
This sequence comes from uncultured Aquabacterium sp., assembly GCA_964413815.1. Lineage (GTDB taxonomy): Bacteria > Pseudomonadota > Gammaproteobacteria > Burkholderiales > Burkholderiaceae_C > Aquabacterium. The sequence continues at coordinate 3,850 of CAYPUS010000334.1, forward strand.
CTGGGCCGCCTGCAAGCGCAGCCGCTGCCCGAGACAGTTCAGACCATCTTGCAAGTGAGCCAGACACCGCTGGCCGACACGGCACGCTACGACAGCCTGCGCGCGGCCAGCGATGTGCAGGAG
>CAYPUS010000335.1:0-3968 GCA_964413815.1 uncultured Aquabacterium sp.
TGCCGGAGGTCACCACGATGATCTTGGCCATGGATGGCGGTCCTTTCTGAAAAACTTTTACTTCGGTCGAACAACAACAAACAGAGTCGCGTGGCGGCGCTCGGCCTTGTCACCCATCGCACGCTTTATTCAAAGCTCGATGGGTTCGAAGACCAGGCGTTCGCCATCCAGACGGATCTGGGCGGGCTTGCCGCGCACATTGGCGGGCAGCGGGGTATCGGTGGTGCGGTAGGTGCCGGCGATCGACAGCAGCTCGGGCTCCATCGCCATCGCGAAGATGCGCGCCTGCGCATTGCCCTTGGCACCGGCCACGGCCTTGCCGCGCAGCGGTGCGTAGATGTGGATGCTGCCATCGGCGATCACCTCGGCGCCATGGTTGACGGCGGCGGTGACGATCAGGTCGCAGCCCTTGGCATAGACCTGCTGGCCCGAACGCAGCGGCTTGTCGACGATCATCGTGGCGGCGGCCACGGGCACTTCCACCTGGACCTCGACGGGCACTTCGCGCACGACCTCGCGGATGACTTCCTGCACCACGGTCTCGACACGCGCGGGGGCGGGCTGGCTGTCAGGGGCTTCGCCCAGGCCGGCTTCGAGCGCCGCGGCCACCTGCTTGACGGTGCCGCCGCGCACGGCCACGGGGTTGAGCTTGAAGGATTGCAGCAGCTCGATCAGGGCCGGGAAGGCGATGTCGGCATCGAGGCTGGCCAGATGGGTGATGTCGATGACGACCGGGTCGCGGCTGAAGAAATCCGGGGTGTCGCCGAAACGCTCGGTCATGGCCTGACCGAGGGCCTGGATGTTGCCAGTCTTGAGCACGAAGGCGACCAGGGTGAGCGAGGCGCTCTTGAGGTCAAACAGGGCGGAAGCGTTCCCGGGTGATGCGGCGGACATGGGCGGCAGGCGCTGTGAAAGCCGTATTTTAGGGTAAGGCGCAGCCGCTTCCTGCCGCCCGGCAACGCTTTGTTGTGCGTGTTCTCCCTGCGTGTGGTGGCGATGCCGAGCGCCGGTTCATTTAGCGTGCGTCACCGCTGCCGCCGTTTCCACGGCAGCCTGCAAGGTGCGCACGCCTTCCTCGATCACGCTGGCGTCGCGCAGGATGCGCCGGTGGCCCGTGCCCGGGGTCTCGACCAGGCGGGCCTGCGGCCAGGCGTCGGCCAGCTCGCGCGAGGCCCGGAAAGGCACCTCGGGATCGGCCGGGTCATGCAGGATCACAGCCGGGTGCCGCAAGCCCGGTGCCAAAGCCGGCAGCTCCATGGTGTCCAGCGGCACCCCCGTGCGCGCCTCGAAGGCCTTCAGCAGCGCCTCGGTGCCAGCGGCATCCAGCCCGCCCATGCGCGCCACGCCCTGCATCACCTTGCGCGCCGACACCGGCCCCGACAGGTGCACGCTGGCCTTGACCCGCATGCCATGCGCAAAGGCATACAGCGCGGCGGCCGAGCCCATCGAATGGCCGACCAGGCCGTGCACGGCGCCCAGTTGCTGCGAAAAGGCCAGCACCGCGCGGCCGGCCTCCACCACATTGGTCGAGGCGCCGCTGGAATGGCCATGTGCCGGCAGGTCAAGGGCGCTGACGCGGAAACCCGCGGCCAGCAGCGCGGCCACCCAGGCATGCCAATGCGTGCTGCGGCTTTCCCAGCCGTGCACCAGCATCACACGCGGGCCCTCGATGCCCCAATGCCAGGTCGACAGGGTCTAGCCCTCGAAGGGCAGGAGGCCGGCGCGCGCATGGTAGAGGTGCAGCGACTCCTCATCGCTCATGGGCAGGCGGCGCGGATGCAAGGCGGTGTCCAGCACCTCGCGCCACGCGGGTTCTGTGTGGGCGTCGCTTTGCGAAGGCGTCAGGTTGAGGTGGGCGGCCAGATCAGCGTGGCTGGCGGGAAGGGGGACGATGGCGGCAGACATGGTGGTGTCCTTTCGTGGCAGGAATGAGCGGGTGCGTGGGTGAGAAATCAGAGCCCTTCGAGCACCGTGGCGATGCCCTGGCCCCCTCCGATGCACTGCGTCGACAGCGCATAGCGCTTGCCCTCGCGGGCCAGCAGCGCGGCGGCCTTGCCGGTGATGCGTGCACCGGTGGCGCCCAGCGGATGCCCGATGGCGAGCGCACCGCCATCGACGTTGACCTTGCTTTCGTCCAGGCCCAACTCGCGCAGACAGGCCAGGGCTTGTGACGAGAAGGCTTCATTGATCTCGACCAGATCGATGTCGGCCACGCTCAGGCCGGCGCGGGCCAGCGCCTTGCGGGTGGCCGGCACCGGGCCCATGCCCATCTCGGTCGGATCGCACCCGATGGTGGCGAAGGCGCGGATGCGGGCCAAAGGCTGGAGGCCATGCCGCGCGGCAAAGTCTTCGCTGGTGACGATCACGGCGGCCGCGCCATCGGTCAGTGGCGAAGAGGTGCCGGCCGTGACCACGCCATCGGGGCGGAAGACCGGCTTGAGCGAGGCCAGCGCCTCCAGCGTGGTCTGCGGGCGGATGCAACCGTCTTCGTCCACGCGCACGCCTTCGGGCGTCAGGATGGGCACGATCTCATCGCGCAGTCGGCCGGCCTCGCGCGCCTGCGCGGCCTTGCGGTGCGAGTGCAAGGCCAGCACCTCCTGATCGGCGCGCGAGACCTGATAACGCTGGGCCACGTTCTCGGCCGTCTCGCCCATGGGGATGTAGGCCTCGGGGTAGTCGCGCAGCAGATCGGGGCTGGGGTCGAAGGTCAGGCCGCCTTGCGGGACCATGGTCATGGACTCCACACCGGCGGCGATGAAGGCATCGCCCATGCCGGCCTCGATCTGCGCGGCCGCGATGTGGATGGCCGACATGGACGAGCCGCAAAAGCGATTGACCGTCATGCCGCCCACATGCTGGGGCAGGCCGGCCATGAAGCCGACGATGCGCGCCAGGTTGTTGCCCTGCGGGCCTTCGGGGTAGGCGCAGCCCAGGATGATGTCTTCGAGCAGGGCCGGGTCCAGGTCGCTGCGGGCCAGCAGGCCGCGCACGACCTGAGCAGCAAGGGTGTCGGGGCGTGTGGTGGCGAGCTGGCCCTTGCGCGCGGCGTGGAAGGGCGAGCGGGCGTAGGCGGTGATGACGGCTTTCATAGTGAGGGGCTCCTCTTCGGTTGTCTACCTGACGATCGGTAGGGTGGTGGTTTCAAAAAATGGCCGGGGGCGCCGGCCGGGGTGGGATGGGCTGTTCGGTCAGGGAAGGGGGGGCAGCTTGTAGTGGCTGATCAGGGGCTGCACGGCGTCTTCGAAATCCTCGCGCTTGCCGCTGATGCGGGCCGAGAGCAGGGCGCCTTGGCAGAGGGCGAAGAAGTGGGTGGCGAGCTGGGCGGGCGTGGTCTTTTCGGCTTCGCTTTGCTTGCTCTTGATCTGGCCGATGACGACGGTGAGCCAATCGATCTGGCGTTGGCGCAACTGGCGCACGGCCTGCTGCAGGCCGGGCTCGATGCAGTCCCAGCCCGCGCCCATGGCCCCGCCGGGGCACATGCGGTGGCCGGCGCCCAGCACGTCGCGAAACATGGCGATGTAGGCGCTGAGTTGCACTTGCGGGGTGCCGGTGACGCGGGCCGCCCACTTGTCGAACTGCTCGATGCCCCGCTCCAGCACGGCGATGCCCAGCGCTTCCTTGGAAGGGAAGTGGTGGTAGAGGCTCGCCTTGCGGATGCCGACCCGGTCTGCCAGTTCCTGAAAGCTCAGGCCCAGGTAGGAGCGGGTCTGGATCAGCTCACGGGCGGCGCGCAGGATCGACAGCTTGGTGTCGCCGGATTCCAGGGCGGTGGCGGTTGCGGGGGAGGTCATGGCTACCTACTGTACGGTAGGTTTCTTGTTTGTGCAAGGTGTTGGTGTTGGGAGGGTTTTGTTTGATAGCGTGGCGCTGAGGGTGGAGCGGGACCGGGACGGCGGGTGGCCAACTCCGCTCATGTCCCCCGGCCCGGGCTGCGCCCGAGCCTCCTCCTTTACTTCGCTGCGTTGGCC
>CAYPUS010000336.1:0-3933 GCA_964413815.1 uncultured Aquabacterium sp.
CTCGTCGAACAGGCTGCGGATCGACGACTCGCGAAACACCTTGTCACGCTTGAGATCACGCGCGGTGATGATGAAGTCCTGCAGCGTATCGCCCTGCAGGTAGTTCATCACCATGTAGACGGTTTCGTTCTCGCGGAAGAAGTTCAGCACCGACACCACGCTGGGGTGGGCGATCTGGGCCAGCGAGCGGCCTTCTTCGAAGAAGCTTTTGAGGCCCAGGCGGTACAGCGGCTGCTTGTCGGGCTTGACGCGGGGGATCAGCTCGCCGGGGGCGCGCTCGGCCAGCGAGGCGGGCAGGTATTCCTTGAGCGCCACCAGGCGTTTGTCTGGGTCTTCGGCCAGGTAGACCACCCCGAAGCCGCCGGCTGCGAGCTTCTTGACCACCTGATAGCCGCCCACGACGGTGCCTGAAGGCAACGGAGCGGGTTTCGGCTTTGACATAATCGGGTTTTGTCTGGTGTCCAAGTACCATGTCAGTCTACTCCATGACCGGCTTTGCCAGTGCCGTAGCGTCGGCCCCTGACCACGCGGGGGAAAACGCGGATGAGGGGGATGCCGCCGGCGTTTCCGCATCGCGCAAGAACGCCTCTGGCGGGGTCGGGGCGGAACTGCGCTCGGTCAACAGCCGCTTCCTCGATCTGAGCTTCAAGCTGGCGGATGAATTCCGCGGTTTGGAGCCCGCCTTCCGCGATCTGCTGACTTCCGCTTTCAAACGCGGCAAGATCGAATTGCGGCTTCAGCCCCAGCGGGCGGCCGACGCCGGCTGGCCCACGCCCCAGCCCGACCAGCTCCACACCCTGGCCCGCCTGGAAGGCACGGTGCAGAACTGGCTGCCCAAGGCCGGATCGCTGTCGGTCAACGAGGTGCTGCACTGGTGCCGCGCCGCCGCGCCGTCCGTCAAGCTGGAAGACGCCGCGCTCGAGGCCGTGCGCCAGGCCATCGAAGCCCTGCGCGAGGCGCGCGAGCGCGAAGGCGCCCGACTGGTGGGCGTGCTCAAGGACAAGCTCAAGGGCCTGCAGGCGCTGGCCGAACAGGCCACGCCCCTGGTGCCCTTGGCCGTTCAGCGCCAGCAGGAGCGTTTCGTCCAGAAATACCAGGAAGCGCTGCAGGCCGTGGGCGGCACGGTCACGCCCGAGGCGGCGCAGGAGCGCGCGCTGAACGAGGCGGCCGCCTATGCCTTGCGCATCGATGTCGATGAAGAGCTGCAACGGCTCAAGGCCCACCTCGACGAGATCACCCGCCTGCTCAAGAAGGGTGGGGAAGTGGGCAAGCGCCTGGACTTCCTGATCCAGGAACTGCACCGCGAGGCCAACACGCTGGGCTCCAAGTCGTCCAGCCTGGAGCTGACCCAGATCTCGGTGGAAATGAAGGTGCTGATCGAGCAGATGCGCGAGCAGGTGCAAAATTTAGAGTAGGGTCTCAAGGGGTGTCATTGCCACCCACAAATGCCTTGCCTATCAATGGTTTAGCTGGGTTTTTGGTCTCATGAGGTAGCAAGCGGTTTCACCACAGAGCACGATTGGTGTGGGGTAAATCGTGGGGGAAATGATTTCAGTCCCCTATCCGGGCAGCGTCCCGGATTTTTATCCCACAGATTTCTCGTGAAACCTGTGGAGATCAAGCTATGACTGAGACTGACCGCGATCGGGTCACCGACAAAACGCTTCGTGCCTGGCTGAAAAATGGCGCCGTAAGCCGCGGGGTGGGCGGCGGATTGACCTTTAGCGCATCCGCTGCTGGGGCCGCAAAAGGCAATGCTTCCTGGATTCTTCGCTTTCGATTCGGAACATCGAGTCGCGAGAAGGTGCTGGGGCGCTATCCGGACATCTCCCTCAAAGATGCGCGCGAACTGGCGCGCCAGGACAGGGCGCGTATTCAACAAGGCATTGATGTCGCCGCCGAAAAGCGGGGGCAGCGTCTCGAAGCCCGGGATCAGTCCGACGTAGAGGGACTGGCCCAAGCCTGGTACGAGCGACACATTGTCAAGAACCACAAGTATCCAGAAGTGGTGTGGCGGGTCGTCCGCCGTCACATCATCCCTGTCATTGGCAAGCTACCCATCCAGGAAATTCGGCCGGTGCATGTCGACAAGGTTTTGACCCGAATCGTTGAAGCTGGCGCACCCACCGTGGCCAACGATGCGCTGCGATACCTCTTTCGCATGTTTCACTTTGCCGTCAAGCGCCGATGGACGGATTCCAATCCGGTGGCAGGTTTTGAACTCTCCGATGCCGGCGGAACAGAAATGTCTCGGCAACGCTGGTTGGACCGAGACGAGTTGGTGTCGTTGGCAAAGGCAATGAAGGACACGCCGAACTTTGGGCGGCTCAATGAACTTGCCATCTGGTTGCTGCTTGCGCTTTGTGTGCGGAAGATGGAACTACTGTCGGCGAAGTGGCAGGAGTTCGACCTGAAACGAGGCATCTGGTTGTTGCAGCCCTCTCGGACAAAAATGAAGCAGGCCATCGAAATTCCGCTCGCCGCGCCGGTTCTGAAATGGCTGGCTGAAGTCAAGGTCGTTTCTTGCCACAGCGAGTACCTTTTTCCCGCGCGCCGCTTGATCCATATGAAGATGGGTGTGAGGCGGAAGAACCGCTTCGAGCACATCAGCCCGGATACCCTCAACGTCGCTCTGAAGCGCTTGTCATTGGAAGGCGGCATCGAGCACTTCACCGTTCACGATATGAGACGAACCGCACGCACTCACATGGCCGCGATGGGGGTGGACCGGTTCGTGGCTGAGCGGGCGCTGAATCACAAGGTGCGAGAGATTGAAGGCATCTACAACCAATACGACTACTTCAAAGAACGCAAGGATGCATTGACACGCTGGGTTGGCATGCTTGAAGAAGTCATGGCCAAGTCGCTCGTGCTAAGTGCGGTGACTGCTACTGCTAAGCGAAAACGACCCAGGCCGGTGGACGTGGTTCACAGTGAATTGGCCGAGTGAGGCGCTATTTTTTGCGCTTAGCTTGCCTGGCAGGAGGAAGAGTACCAATGCGTGCTCGCTTATGCTTCTGATCCGAACCAATGACCCCGGACCACTTAAGGCATGGAACGCTTCACCATCTCCCTAGACGATCACCTGGCCGCGGAGTTCGACTCGTGGATCGCCCAACGCGGCTATGCCAACCGCTCAGAAGCATTCCGAGACCTGTTGCGTGCCGAGATGGACCGCAATCGGCTTGCCGAGCAACCGGATGGGCCGTGCGTGGCCTGCCTTTCCTATGTCTACAACCACCACGAGCGGGATCTGGGCGAACGCCTGACACGCCTGCAGCATGCTCACCACGACCTGACCCTGTCCACAATGCATGCCCATCTGGATCACGAGCACTGCATCGAAACTGTCCTGCTCAGGGGGGCTGCATCGTCGGTTCAGCACTTCGCTGATGCTTTGTGCGCAGAGAAGGGCGTGCTACACGGAAAGCTCAACCTGATAGGCGTGGACGAGCACGGTGCTCACAAGCATGAAGGGCACGGCAAGCGGCACATGCACATCAAGCCTATCGGCTGACCATCTGCCAACCTCAAGACAACCGGCATACGCCGGATGACGTATCGCCCGCGATCCGGGTGGTGTGTATGATGAATTCCCAATAATTCATACATTCTCACTGTCATGCCTTCGATTCGCTCCGTTCCTCCCGTCCCGGTTCGTCCCCTGGTCACGGCTTTGATCTGGGTGTTCGCGGGCCAATCGGCCTTGGCCCAATCGCAAGACCCCACGGTGCTGCCAACGGTCACCGTCACAGGAAACTACAACAACGCGGTGGGCAGCAGCGATGCAGCGAGCGAGGGCACGGTCAGCGGCAAACTCATCCAGACGCGGCCAGTGATGCGCACGGCCGAGGTGCTTGAGTTCGTGCCTGGAGTGATCGTGTCGCAGCACAGCGGCGACGGCAAGGCCAACCAGTATTACCTGCGCGGCTT
>CAYPUS010000337.1:0-3932 GCA_964413815.1 uncultured Aquabacterium sp.
GCACCGCAGCAGACGCACTTGTAGACCCCGTCTTCGAAGTGGTCCCAGAAGCGGCCGGTGAAGGCGCGTTCGGTGGCCGCCTGGCGGGTGACCTGGTAATCCATGGGCGCGAGCTGGGCGCGCCACTCGGCATCGGTCTTCTTGACGGGATAGTCGCTCATGATGAACAGGACACCTCGATGGCTTGGGCCCAGTCGGGCGGGAAACCGGCATGCTCCTCGAAGCCGGGCTGCGCGTCAAACGGTCGCTGCAACAGGCCGTAAATGCGCTGCACCTCGCTGAAGTCGCCGGCCTGCGCCTGGCGGATGGCGGTCTCGGCGATGTGGTTGCGCAGCACGTAAAGCGGGTTCACGCGCCGCATGCGCTCGGCGCGCTCGGCATCGACACTGCCTTCGGCGCGCAGGCGTGCAGCGTAACGCAGGGCCCAGGCGTCAAAAGCTTCGCGATCGAGGAAGAGATCGCGAATCGGCGCATTGTGCGGGTCCTGCGGCGGCACATCGCTGCGGAAGTCGCACAGGCGGCGCCACGCGATGGTGAAGTCCACGCGGCCCGGCGCCATGGCCTGCAGCAGGTCGATGGCCAGTTGCCCATCGTCGTCCTGTTGCGTGAGCAGCCCCAGCTTGGCACGCCAACGCGCGCGCATGGCCAGCGGAAAGCGCTGCTCATAGGTCTTGAGCACATCCACCACCACCTTCGCTTCGTCCGCCTCGGCTTCGGGAATCAAGGGAAGCAGGGCCTGGGCCAGCGCGCGCAGGTTCCAGTAGCCGATCTGCGGCTGGTTGTTCCAGGCATAGCGCCCGTGGCTGTCGGAGTGGTTGCAGATGTGGTCGGGATCGAAGCCATCGAGGAAGCCGAAGGGGCCGTAGTCGATGGTCAGACCCAGGATGGACATGTTGTCGGTGTTCATCACACCATGGCAAAAGCCCACCGACTGCCATGCGGCCATGAGCTCGGCCGTGCGCGCCACCACCTCGTCCAGCAGGGCCAGCGCACGATTGGGCGCATCCTGCAGCGCCGGGTAGTGGTGCCGCACCACAAAGTCGACCAAAGTCTGCAGCGCTTCGGTGTGCCCTGGCTCGCCGCTGTAGGCGAAATGCTCGAAGTGGCCGAAGCGGATGACGCTGGGCGCCACCCGCGTGACGATGGCGGCCGTCTCGATGGTTTCGCGCCGCACCGGCAAGGGCGATGCGACCAGGCTGAGTGCCCGTGTGGTGGGGATGCCCAGGCCATGCATGGCCTCGCTGCACAGGAACTCGCGGATGGACGAGCGCAGCACCGCGCGGCCATCCGCCCGGCGCGAATAGGGTGTGGGGCCGGCACCCTTGAGCTGGATTTCCTGGGGGCCGATGGCCGTGTCGACCTCGCCCAGCAGCAGCGCGCGCCCGTCGCCCAATTGACCGGCCCAGACACCGAACTGGTGTCCGCTGTAGACCGTGGCCATGGGCGACATGCCCGGCCACAGCGCCGCGCCGCTGAACACGGCCAGCGCGGCGGGCACGCCCGGCGCGCCCTGCCCGCCAGCGGATTGCCACCAATCGGCCGGCCAGCCCATCTCCGCCGCCAGAGCGTGGTTGACGGCCACCCAGGCCGGCGCGGGCACCGGGTCGCCGTGCAGCTCGGTGCCCAGCGGCGCCTGCCACTGAGCGGCCGTGGCGCGACTGAGGTTCGCGAAGCGGTTGAGCCACTGGCCGGCCTCGGGTGCCCAGACCCCGCCGGCAAGGTCAGGGCGGAGGCTGGCACCGGCATCGCCGGCGATCGGTGCGGGGGAAGACTGCATGTGGTGCAGTGTAGACAAGCCCCCCTGTCCCTGGGGCGAGGTCGGCCAATGCCTTGGCGGCGTGCCCTAAGATGCCCCCTTCCAAAGCCCAGAAAGACGCGACCCGTGGATATCTTGCTGTTCTTGAAAGCGGCCCTGATGGGCATCGTCGAAGGCCTGACCGAGTTCCTGCCCATCTCCAGCACGGGCCACCTCATCCTGGCCAACTCGCTGATCAGCTTTTCCGAGACCGCAGGGGCCGACAAGGCCAAGGTGTTCGAGATCGCGATCCAGTCGGGCGCCATCTTCGCGGTGATCCTGGTCTACATCCAGCGCATCAAGGACACCCTGGTGGGCCTGACATCCGATCCGGTGGCCCAGCGTTTCGCGCTCAACGTCATCGTCGGCTTCATCCCGGCGGTCGTCATGGGTCTGGCGATCGGCAAGCTGGTCAAGGCGCACCTGTTCACCCCCACCATCGTGGCGATCACCTTCATCCTGGGCGGCGTGATCATCCTGATCGCCGAACGCTTTGCGGCGCAGCGCCCCCAACAGCGCGTCGAAACCGTCGACGACATGACGCTGATGGACGCACTCAAGGTCGGCCTCATCCAGTGTCTGGCCCTGGTGCCGGGCACCAGCCGCTCGGGCGCCACGATCATCGGCGGCATGCTGATGGGCATGTCGCGCAAGGCCGCCACGGATTACAGCTTCTTCCTGGGCATCCCGACCTTGCTGGGCGCGGGCGTCTACAGCCTCTACAAAGAGCGCGAACTGCTGTCGGCCGCCGACGTGCCGCTGTTCAGCGTGGGCCTGGTCTTCGCCTTCATCTCGGCCTGGATCTGCGTGCGCTGGCTGATCCGCTATGTGTCCTCGCACAACTTCGTGCCCTTTGCCTGGTACCGCATCGCCTTCGGCATCCTGATCCTCGTGACGGCGCATTTCGGGCTGGTGGACTGGTCGGAGTAAGGCCTCGGCCACGGCTGCACCCGGCCCGCCGCGCCACAATGACGGCATGCGCCTGCGACACGAAGCCCTGCGGATCCTGCTGATCCGCGATCCCGCGGAAAAAGCCCAAGCCACGCGCGCCTTGCACGCGTTGCGTTCGGGGCCGCAAGCCCCTGCCCTGCCCTCGGATCAGGCCGCGGATGGCGCCCAATGGCAGGAGGCCATCCTGCCCACTCAGGCACAACTGGACGCCATGCCCGGACGGCCCGAGCGGCCGCACCTGGTCCCGGCCAAGCAGGTGCCCTCGCGCTCGCCCTTCACGCTGGAAGGCCGCGCCGCGCTGCTGCACGCCATCTGCCACATCGAGTTCAACGCGATCAACCTCGCGCTGGACGCCGTCTGGCGCTTCGCCGGCATGCCCGCCGACTTCTACACCGATTGGCTGCGCGTGGCCGATGAAGAGGCCCTGCACTTCAGCCTCCTGCGCGATCACCTGCGCCAGCTCGGTTGGGACTATGGCGACTTCGACGCCCATGACGGCCTATGGAGCATGTGTCACAAGACGCGCGACGACATCCTCGCGCGCATGGCGCTGGTGCCCCGCACCCTGGAGGCGCGCGGGCTCGATGCCACGCCGCTGATCCAGGACAAGCTGACGCGTGCAGGCGATCTGCGGGCGGTCGAGATCCTCGATGTCATCCTGCGCGATGAAGTCGGGCACGTGCGCATCGGCAACCGCTGGTTCCATCACCTGTGCGATGCCCGTGGGCTCGATGCCACGGCCCTCTATCCGCAACTGGTCCGGCAATACGAGGCGCCCCGGCTGCGCCCGCCCTTCAACGAGGCGGCACGCAAGGCGGCCGGCTTCACCGAGGCCGAAATGGCCTTCCTGCTGGGCGAGGACTGAGGCAAGGCCAGCGCTGACGCCGCGACCAGCAGGCCGAAAGCGAGCTCAGGCCCGCGGATGGTGCGAAGCGTGCAGCTGCCTCAGGCGCTCGCGCGCCACGTGCGTGTAGACCTGCGTGGTGGAGATGTCGGCATGGCCCAGCAGCAGCTGCACCACGCGCAGATCGGCGCCGTGGTTGAGCAGGTGCGTGGCAAAGGCATGCCGCAGCGTGTGCGGCGACAGTGGCTGGGTGATGCCGGCCAGCAGCGCGTACTTCTTGATCAGCTTCCAGAACATCTGCCGGGTCATGGGCCCGAGGCGGGCCCATGACCCGGCAGATGT
>CAYPUS010000338.1:0-3908 GCA_964413815.1 uncultured Aquabacterium sp.
GCTGCATGGCCAGGCTGTTGCCGGCCAGGCGCGACAGCGCGGTGTGCGGCTTGCCCGCGGGCGCTGCCCCAGGCCCTGTGCCGCGGGGCGCAGAAGGCTGGCTGGTGGCGGCCTCTGTCGCCTCGGCCGAGGCCGCGGCGGCCGCATCGGTGCCCAGCGCGGAGGCCACGACGGCGCGGAACTGCTTGAGGTCCACCGGCTTGGTCAGGTAGTCATAGGCGCCGGCCTTGAGAGCGCTGACGGCGTTGTCGGCCGAGCCATAGGCGGTGATGACGATGGCTTTTTCGCCGCGGGTCTGGGCTTCCAGGTCGCGCAGGATGTCCAGGCCCGTGCCGTCGGGCAGGCGCATGTCGGTGATCACCGCGCCATACCGTTGGTCCCCCAGCAGTTGGCGGGCTTCCTCGACGCTGCCGGCGGTCTCCACGTCATAGCCTTCACGCAGCAAGGTCAGCTCGTAAAGGGTGCGCAGATCCGGTTCGTCGTCGATGACCAGCAGGCGATGGCGGGCGGGGTTGCTCATGCTCAGGGTGAGGGACTCACGGGTTCGAGGGGTACCGTGATGAAGAATTCATTGCGGTGCCTCACGGAGGGCGGATGCAGCCGGTAGTCGATGTTGGCGCCGTGGCGTTCGCACAGCTCCCGGCAAATATACAGGCCCAGTCCGGTGCCGCGGCTGCGCGTCGAGAAGAAGGGCTCGAACAACGAGCGCTCGGTGTCGGGCGAAACGGCATCGCCATCGTTGCACACCGAGATCATCAGCATGCCGGCCGGGTCGGCCGAGGGCATCCAGCGCAGGCTCACGGCGATGGCGCCGGGCTCACCCGTGTTGTAGCGCAAGGCGTTGTCCAGCAGGTTGACCATGACGCGCTGCAGGTGTTCGGGCTCGAAGCGGATCTTGAGCAGGGGGTAGCCCGGTGCGCGCTGGCAGCCCGAGATATCGACATCGAGCAGGCTGTCTTCGCCCATGCGCAGGCCCTGGGTGCTGCGCCAGTCGTTGCAGACCGCGATCAGGGTTTCGATGGGCTCGATCACCGGTGCCGGCGGGCGCAGGCCGGGCGCCACGGCCAGGATGTCGTCGATGATGTGCTTGAGGCGCGCGACGTTGTCGGTGATCAGCTGCGTGAGCTTTTTCTGCGTGGGGTTGGCCGCGTCCTCGGAGAGCAGGGCGTTGGCCTGCGAGATGGCGGCGAGGGGGTTGCGGATCTCGTGGGCGATGCCGGCGGACATGCGGCCCATGGCGGCCAGCTTGTCCTGGCGCTGGCGGGTGCGCACGGCACGCAGGTCTTCGAGCCACATCACGCACATGTCTTCGGCGGTCCGGCTGCCTTTGCCCCGGGTGAAGCGCACGCGCACGCGCAGGTCGCGCTGGCTGCGGTCATCGAAGCGCAGTTGCACTTCCTGCCCATCCTCGGCGCGCTGGGGGCTGCCGAGCGCCTGCTCGACCGCCTTGACCAGGCCCTGCCAGGCCGGCACGCCGCGCAACTGGAAGGGCGCCCCCTGCGTCAGGCCTTGCGCCGAAAGCAGCCGGCGCGCGGCCGGGTTGGCCGTGCGCACGCGCCCCTGCCGATCGACCACCATCACGCCTTCGCTCATCTCCTCGATCACCAGGCGGTTGAGCTGGGCCTGCTGGCGCGCCATCTCGAGGCTGCCACGTGCGCTGCGCTCTTCCTTGGCCAGGCGGGCCGACAGTTCGCTGGCCAGCGCGGCGATCACGAACAGGCCGAAGCCGGTCAGGCCAGCCTGTGTCATCCATTGTGGCAAGGTGCTCGGCGACGACTGCAGCATGGCGGCTGCCAGCAAGTTGAGCGTGGCGGCGGCGGCCACGCCCAGGCCGAAGATGCGCGGCATCAGGACAGATGCCATCAGAACGGGCAGCACCAGCAAGGCCTGTGAGTTCACAGCCTGGCTGGTCAGGTAGTGCATCAGGGCGAAGAAGATCAGGTCCAGGCCGATGCTGGCCAGAGCCTGCCTGGGCGACAGCGCCTGCTGCTCGGTCGGCGGCGTCCGGCGCTGGGAGGGCAGGGCCCACAAGGCCGTGGTGACCGCGGCATAACCGATGGTCATCAGGATCATCCACGCAGGCGGGTTGTTGCCCAGCAGCCAGGCGCCCATGACGAGCGACAGCAGGACCAGCGCCAGGGCCACGCGCGCCGACAGAAAGAGCCGGTAGATGCGAAAGAAGGTGGCGCGTTGCGGCTCGCCGGCCGCGGTGTTCATGGCGGCGGCGCGATGGGGGGCGTCCGCGGCCCGTCGCGCCATCCCGTGGTGCTTGCCTCCGAAAGGCGGCTGTCGCCAGCCGTGCCCTTCGCTGTGCGGGGCTTCGGCTGCGGGGGGCTCACCATCGGCCAGGGTCGGGTCGGACCAGATGGAGGTTTCTTCTGCGGGCGGCGGGCCGAACCAGGATGCTTGCGCACCCGGGGCGCTGGCCTGTGCAGGCGCGCCATCGCCGACGGCCACGGTGTCGATCAGGTCAGGAGGTACTTGCTTGGGCATGCCTGCTCTTGGTGCCGCTCAGCCTTGGGCCGGGCCCGCCAGGCGGTGTGCGGCGCTGCAATAGGGGCGGCCCTGGCCATCTCGCACGGCCTCGCCATCGGGCAGGTGCACGCCGCAATGGGCGCATTGCACCATTTCTTCGGCCTTGGGCGGGCGCTGGCTGGGCGGCGCAGGCTTGTGTGAGCGGGGCGTGCCGCGCAAGGCTCTGGTGATCGGCCCGTAGAAGACGAGCACGAGGATGAGCGCGATGATCAGGTATTTCATGGACGGCAGGGGTGCGAGCGTGGCCGGGTCGGTGTGGGCCGGGTGGTGCCTTCGTCGCGCTCAATAGACGACGGCAGGCCGATGCAGCACGACCTCCATCACGAAGCGGGAGCCGACATAGGCCAGCAGCAGCAGCAGGGAGCCGGCCATCAGCCAGCGGATGGCCTGCCTGCCGCGCCAGCCAAAGCGCGCGCGCCCGATCAGCAAGGTGGCGAAGACAAGCCAGGACAGCACCGAGAACACCGACTTGTGATCCCAGTGCCAGGGCCGCGCGAAGGCCATGCCGAGGATCAGCGTCAGGCTCAGCATGATGAAGCCGGCGCCGACGAAGCGCAGCGTCAAGGACTCCAGGCGCAGCAGGGGCATGCCCAGCGCCTGGCCGGAGGGCAGGGGGCGTGGCGCGGCGCCGCCGATGGTGCCCGAGCCCAGACCATGGCGCGAGCGCAGTTGTTTTTCTGCATGACGCAACAAGGCGGCGTGCAGCAGGGCGGCGCCGAACAGGCCATAGGAGGCGAAACCCAGCAACCAGTGCAGCGGCGCCCAGGGCGAGCCGCTCAGGTGTTTTTGCCCCGGAAAGGCCCAGGCCAGCAGCACCGTCACCGCGGCCAGGGCGGCCAGGCCGCGGCGGATGCTGGGCAGGCCGATGCGGCGGGTCTCGATGGCATAGACCGCCACCACCAGCCAGGTCGTCACCGACAGGGCCGATGCGAAGCCGAACCGCGCGCGGGCCGCCGCTTCGTCGAAGGCCACGGCATCGAGCACGATGGCTCCGCCCTGGGCCAGCCAGCCCACCAGCAGGGCGATCCAGACAGGGCGATGGTGCGCGGGACTTTCATCGGCGGCGCTTTGAGGCCATACACTGGCCATGACATACGCCAGCACCGCCAGGGCGCTGGGCCAGGCCGCGACGGACGAGAACGGGGCGGACGATAAAATCATGTGAGCAGTTTACGAGCACCCAAAGCGATTTCATGGCATCCAACCTCACCGAAAGACTCAGTCGCCTGGTCAAGACCATGCGCGGCCAGTCCCGCATCACCGAAGCCAACGTGCAGGACATGTTGCGCGAGGTCCGCATGGCCCTGCTGGAGGCCGACGTGGCGCTGCCGGTGGTCAAGGACTTCATCGCCCGCGTCAAGGACAAGGCCCTG
>CAYPUS010000339.1:0-3897 GCA_964413815.1 uncultured Aquabacterium sp.
GAGACAGCGTAGAGCTCTGGTTACAATCGGTTATGACGGTGGGCGTGTGGTGGCCGACTTCCAGCGATTTCTCCAGCGGCTCCAGCAACTCGGTGATCGCATCGATCAGCAGCGCCTTGACCTGGGCCGGATCGCTGGCCTTGCTGTCCTTGACGCGGCGCTTGAGGTCCTTGAGCAGGTGCTCGGTGGCTTGCACGCCGGCATCGGCCATCAGCAGCGCGGCTTCGAGCTCTTCATACAGTGCGTCGTCGATCTGCGTGCCGGTGAACACCTGCGCGATGCTCGAGCCGGTCTTGCGCAGGCCGTGGCGAAGCTTGTCGAGCCAACCGCGTCGCTCGGCCACGGGGGCAGAGGCGGGTTCTGGGGCAGGCGCGGGAGCGGGGGCAGGGCTTGTCCAGAACGCCGGTGCCGGTGAGGGCGGCACGGCAGGAGACGGGGTCCTTGCTGCCGGCACGGCCGCAGGAATGGGCGCGGCCACGGGCGAGGGGGCAGGCACGGGGGCAGCCGGAGGCTGAGGCTGCCAGGCGGCTGGCGCAGCCGTTGGCGGGGCGACTGGCGAGGCAACAGGCGCAGTGACAGGCGGAACAATGGCGGTGGGCGAAGCCGCTGGCACGGCGGCGGCCGGTGGGGGCACCACCGGCGCGGCGACCGGCGCCGGCGGCTGCTTTGGCTCGGGGGCGGGCAGCGCATCCTTGGCGGCGGCCTTGTTGGCGTCATCCGAGCCCCAACCCAGCTTTTTCTTGATGAAACTGAACATCCCGGGATTGTACGAGGCGCGGGTTTTTACAATGCAGGCTCCCATCAGATTGGAACCCTGTTTGAAACCCTCATCGACACGTCACAAGAGCCCGGCCAACGGGGCGCACGCGGCCGCTGCCAAGGTGGCGCGCACCGCGGTGCAGGAGGTGCGCATCATCGGCGGCCAATGGAAGCGCACGCCGCTGCCGGTGCCGGTGTCGGCCGGCTTGCGGCCCACGCCCAGCCGGGTGCGCGAAACGCTCTTCAACTGGCTGGGCCAGGACCTGTCGGGCTGGCGCGTGCTCGATGCCTTCGCGGGCAGCGGGGCCCTGGGTTTCGAGGCGGCCTCCCGCGGTGCCGAGGAGGTCTGGCTGCTTGAGCGCGTGCCGGCGCTGGTGCGGCATCTGCAGGCCACGCAGGCCAGGCTGAAGGCCACCCAGGTGCGCGTCCAGCAGGCCGAGGCGGTCTCGTGGATGCGTCAGCCAGCCCATGCGGGCCGCTTCGATCTGGTCTTTCTGGATCCGCCTTTCGACGAAGACCTGTTCTGGCCGGCACTGGCTGCCGCGGCGTCCTGCGTGCCGGAAGGGGGCTGGATCCATCTGGAAGCGCCCCAGGACTGGCAGGCCTTGCCGGGCGCGGCCGCCCATGGCGGGCTCATCGCCCGCTTGCATCCCCACCGGCATGGCCAGGCCGGTGCGGTGCACTTTCACCTTTTTCGTTACACGGGTGAGCCGGCCGCTGTGCCCGCTGCCTGAGGCCGCCCATTACACTTGCACCTGTGGTTTTTCCATCGGAGATTTGATTGAGTGCCAACTCCCAGCTGACGGCCGTCTACCCCGGCACGTTTGATCCGATGACCCTGGGGCATGCCGATCTGATGCGGCGCGCCAGCCAGCTGTTCGGACGCCTGATCCTGGCCGTGGCCGCCGGGCACCACAAGCGCACCATGTTCTCGGTCGACGAGCGCCTGGAGATGGCCAAGGAACTGGCCGCCGAGTACCCCAACGTCGAGGTCGTGTCCTTTGCCGGGCTGCTGCGTGATTTCGTGGTGGACCATGGCGGCAAGGTGGTCGTGCGCGGCCTGCGCGCCGTCAGCGACTTCGAATACGAGTTCCAGATGGCCGGCATGAACCGGCAACTGATGCCCGACGTCGAAACCGTCTTCCTCACGCCTTCGGATCAGTACCAGTTCGTCTCCGGCACCTTTGTGCGCGAGATCGCGATGCTGGGTGGCGACGTGTCCAAGTTCGTGGCCCCCAATGTGCTGGCAAGGTTGCACGCACGCGTGGCCCGCAAGGACGATTGATCGCTCCTGCAAGCTGCCGTTTCCCCTTCCCGGTTTTTTCTCAAGGCTTTCCGCCATGGCGCTCACGATCACATCCGAATGCATCAACTGCGATGTGTGCGAGCCCGAGTGTCCCAACCAGGCGATCTCGATGGGCGAGTCGATCTACGTGATCGACCCGGCCAAGTGCACCGAGTGCGTGGGCCATTTCGGCGAGCCGCAGTGCGTGCAGGTCTGCCCTGTGGAGTGCATTCCCGTCGATCCCCATCATGTGGAGACCCGTGTGCAGCTGATGGCCAAGTTCGTGCGGCTGCAGGCGCAGGCGGGCAAGCCGGTGGACACGGTTGAGGGCCTGCCGGGTCGGGCCGACGAGGCCATCACGCCCTGACGGTCATCCGCTCGCTGCGCGCCGGCGTCAATCCGCGCCTGCGCCGGCAGCCACAGGGGAGGGCGCACCGGCCCCTTCCTGCCCACCTTGGGCCCCGGGCACCCGGGCGATGAAGTCAGGCTTGGCTTGGCGCTTGGCGGTCAGTGGTTTGGAGGCGCGCGGGTCCGCCTTTTCATCGCTTCGATGACGGCCCCGATTTTTCTTCTTCCTTGAGCCCGTCCGGCCTGCCTTGGCGTCGTGGCCCTCGTCTCCGCTTGGCCCCAGAGAGGCGGCCTGTTGCCCTGCGCCTTGGCGCTCGAACTTGCGACGGTCCGCCTGCAGTTGCCTGGCCAGTTTCTTCTCGCGCTGCCGGACCTGCTGCCCCTGCTGGACTTGCTCCGAGGTGCGGTTGTCGGTCGCTTGCATGGGCATGACGGGGACCTGGGCGTCCGCGTCACAAGGCTGCTGCGTATAGCGCACGTGGCCGTTCGCCTGCGTGCAGCGGTAGACCGTGGTGGAAACCGGTTGCGGCATGGGCTGCTGCACGGAGGGGGGCGCTTTGGGTGCCTTGCTTGCCTGCCGGGGCGTCGCCCAGGCGCTGGACGCTGTCAGCTGCGCCATGCCCATGAGCAGGGCCAAAGCGCCGCTGGCGATGATGCGATGCCATGCCTGCCAGCGTGCGGCAGTGTGTGTGGCGATGGACTGCTTGGGGTCTCTCATGGCCTGTCCTCCTGTTTTTTGTCTGGCCGTGCGACACCTTGAAAGCGCCAAGCTCAGCTGGGACTGGGCTTGGACTTGTCTGGCGCCGCGGTGTCGGTCGCTGTGTTGCTGGGCGCTGCGATGGGTGCTTCTTTGCGCGGCGGCTTGGGCCGCTGCGGTTGTGCATGCACCAGCTGAATGGCCTTGTTCATGTCGCCCGCCAGCAGCGCATCGGTGGCGTCGAGGGCCTGGTCGATGCACTTGTGGATGGCCTCGCGCTCGGAAGCCGGTGGCTTGCGCAGCACGAAGTTGGCCACCTCGTGCTTGACACCCGGGTGGCCGATGCCCAGGCGCAGGCGCCAGTATTCGGGCGTGCCCAGTTGCGCGTGGATGTCGCGCAGGCCGTTGTGGCCGCCATGCCCGCCAGCCTTCTTGAGCTTGACCTGACCGGGCGGCAGATCCAGTTCATCGTGCACGACGAGGATCTCTTCGGGCGCGATCTTGAAAAAGCGCGCCAGCGGTGCGACCGACTTGCCCGAGACGTTCATGTAGGTCTGCGGTTGCAGCAGCCACACGGGGCCCTGCGGCAGATTGGCCCTGGCGACCAGGCCGTGGTAGGCGCGGTCGGGCAGCAGCGAGACGCCCAGCCGGCGTGCCAGCGCATCGATGTACCAGAAGCCGGCGTTGTGCCGGGTGTCTTCGTATTCCGGGCCCGGGTTGCCCAGGCCGACAAACAGTCGAATCATGATGAAGCGGATTATCGGTAAGCCATCCACAAAAGGAAAAGCCCCGCTTCGGCGGGGCTTTT
>CAYPUS010000340.1:0-3896 GCA_964413815.1 uncultured Aquabacterium sp.
ATCACCAGACCCATGGCCCGGCCTCGCCGCTCGAAGGGCACGGCATCGCCGACGCCGGCCAGCACCAGCGCGCCGATCACGCCGCCGAACACGCCCGCGGCAATGCGCGCCGCCATCAATGCGGCATAGGTCGGCGCCAGGCCGCAGGCGATGGTGGCCAGCGCAAAGCCCGCATAGGCGAACAGCAGTGCGCGCTTGCGCTCGAAGCGGTCGATCACCATGGACACCAGCAAGCCGGAGAGGCCGGCTGCCAGAGAGTAGGCGGACACCAGCAGGCCGAACTGCGCATCGGTGAGACCGAAAAGACTGGTGAGTTGCGGCCCCAGGGGCATCATCACCATGAAATCGACGATGTGCGTGAAGTTGACCGCCGCCAGGCTCCACAACAGAAAGCGCTCGCGCACGAGCAGCTCGGACGATGGTGTGGCGGACGTGTCGGAGGCACTCATGGGGGCAACTGAAAAAACGTGTAACCCGGCAGTGTCGCCGGAATCAGGCCGCCGTGCCGACGGCTCACCACAAACCCCTGGGACACGCCTCTCGCAACGACACCTCAAACGTCCTTGTCCGTGTCCGTTGCGATGGACAATATGCGGATGACAACCCCTGCCCCGGCCGACTTCCGTCCGTTTCCCCAAACCACCCTGTGGTCGCTGGGCCTGCTGGCCATCCTGGCGCCGACCTTGGTGGCCGCCCATGCGCCGCCCTCGGTCACCTTCTTCAATCAGGCACTGGCGGTGCTGGGCTGGGGCGCCTTCATCGCCTTCCTGGGCAGCCAGCCGGCGGCGCGGCGCGGCGCGGGCCATCCGATGAGCGCACCGCTGACGGCCTTGAGTGCGGTGTTCCTCATCATGGCCGTGGCGGCCCTGGGTTCGGCCTTTGTGTGGGGCGATCTGCCCGGCGGGTTGGGATTGATGGGCGGCGGCATGAGCCTGGCCGGCTGGCTGGCCTTGCGCGCCGGCTGGCGCAGCGGGCAAGCGCCGCAACGCGCGCAGGTACTCGATGTGTTTTTCGGCGCCCTGGCACTGGCAGGCCTGCTGGGCATGGTGCTGGCGGTCATCCAGGTCTTCGTGCCGCAGTGGGCGGATGGCGATTTCATCGCCATCCCGACGATGGCCGGACGGGCCGTGGGCAACCTGCGCCAGCCCAATCATTTCGCCACGCTGCTGGTGTGGTCCACATGCGGGGCCGCCTGGCTGGGAGCGCGTGGCCGACTGGGGGTCAAGCTGGCCACCTTGCTCATGGTGCTGTTCATCTGGGGCATCGTGCTGACAGCCTCCCGAACGGGCATGGTGGGCATGGTGCTGCTGGCCGTCTGGGGCCTGGCCGATCGCCGATTGCCGCGCCTGGTGCGCATGACGCTCATCGGTGCGCCGGTGATCTATGCCGCCTGCTGGGCCGGCATGTGGCTGCTGTCGCATGCGGACCGCGACGTGGCCTTCGCAGCAGAGGCCCGCCTGCACGACAAGAGCGACATCTCCAGCTCGCGCTTCAAGATCTGGGCCAATGTGCTGGACTTGATCCGCATGCATCCCTGGCTGGGCGTGGGCTACGGCGAGTTCAACCTGGCCTGGACCTTGACGCCCTTCCCTGACCGGCCCATTGCGTTCTTCGACCACACGCACAACATCGTGCTGCAGTGGGCGGTGGAGTTGGGCATCCCGTTGGCGATCTTGCTCAGCGGCCTGTGCCTGTGGGCCTTTGTGGCCTTGCTGCGCAAGCGCCCCAAGGACGATCCCAAGAGCGGCAACACGGTGACGGCGACGGTGGGGGCCTGCACCGTGATCGTGGCCATTGCCGCCTTGCACAGTCTGCTGGAGTATCCGCTTTGGTACAGCTACTTCCTGCTGCCCGCGGCTTTCGCATGGGGGCTGGGTTTGGGGGTGAAGGGGCCGTGGTCACCGCGGGTGCGTGAACCCCAGGGCGGCCCTTCGCCCCGCGGCAAGGCCATGGTCGGCGGCGGGGTGCTCATGGCCTTGCTGGCGCTGTGGTGCACGCTGGATTTTCTGGCGGCGGTCAACATCTATGCGCCCTGGTCGGGCGCGGGGCCACTGCCCGAGCGCATCGCATTCGGTCAGCGCATGCCCTGGTGGGGCTACCAGGCCGACTACGCGGAAGTCAGCAGTGGCGATGACGACGAGCCCAGCAAGCCGCCCAAGGCTTTCCGGCGCACGCTGCACAACCTGCTTGATGCCCGCTTGATGATCGCCTATGCGCGCTCCCTGGCCGAACACGGCGAAGTCGACAAGGCACGCTTCATCGTGGCGCGGCTGCAGGAGTTTCACCACCCGATGGGCGAAGGCTTCATGGCCGCCTGCAAGGACGAGCCGGAGCCCGGCGACGAGGCGCCCTTCCAGTGCGCACCGCCCGAAGGGCGCTACACCTGGCGGCAGCTGCTGCCGTGACGCACGGCCGCGGCGCCTTCAGCCGCGCACCCAGTGCCCGCTGCGGCCGCCTTGCTTTTCAAGCAGGCCCACGTCGGTGATCAGCATGCCGCGATCGGTGGCCTTGCACATGTCGTAGATGGTCAGCAGACCCACCTGCACGGCCGTCAAGGACTCCATCTCCACCCCCGTGGGGCCCACGGTCTGGGCGGTGACACGGCACCAGACGGACGAGGCGGCCTGATCCAGTTCGAACTCGACCGCCACCTTCGACAAAGCCAGTGGGTGGCACAAGGGGATCAGGTCCGCCGTGCGCTTGGCGCCCTGGATGGCGGCGATGCGGGCCACGCCCAGCACATCACCCTTGCCCGCCTGCCCCTGCGCGATCAGGGCCAAGGTGGCCGGCTGCATCACAATGCGCCCCTGGGCAATGGCCACGCGCACGGTCGCGGCCTTGGCAGAGACGTCCACCATGTGGGCCTGGCCCTGACTGTCAAAATGGGTGAGCTCGCTCATGGCTGTACTGGGATATCTGGGGAATCTGGCAAAAAATAAAGAAGAGAGACGCAAGGATGCCGGTAAAGAAATCCGAAGGGCGGAACCCTGCCGCCATTCTCATGTCGAAACCGGCATGGTTCGCAGCATACTGCTGAGCTAGACCAACCCGCTTGCGTTCATGGCCCTCCAGACCAGAAAGCCCCCGCGCCTGATGCCCCGCTGGCCACTGCTGTGGCTGGCCATGCTGAGCTGGCCGGTGAGCACCGCCGTCCTGGCGCAGGATCCGGCGCCCATCACAAGCCTGCCCGCCAGTTCCTCGCAGTTGCCCGCGCTGGGCGATGCCGCCTCGCAGCAGCTGTCGCCCATGGCCGAACGCCGTCTCGGCGACCGCATCATGCGCTCGATCCTGCGGGACCCCGATGTGATCGACGACCCGCTGGTGATGGAGTATGTCGACGAGCTCTGGGGCGCGTTGATGGCCGCGGCCCGGCAGCGCGGTGAAATCAGCCCTGAGCTCGATGCGGCCCATGCCTGGGACGCTTTCCTCGTGCGCGACCGGTCGGTCAATGCCTTTGCCTTGCCCGGGGGCTACATCGGCGTGCACCTGGGCCTGCTGGCCATGACCACCACCCCCGACGAGCTGGCTTCGGTGCTGGCGCACGAACTCTCGCACGTCACGCAACGCCACATCGCGCGCATGATCGGGCAACAGGCGCGGCAATCGTGGGTGAGCATCGCCTCGCTGCTGCTGGGTGTGCTGGCGGCCAGCCGCGCGCCCGCTGCCGCGCAGGCCATGATCTATGGCGGGCAGGCGGCTTCCATCCAAGGTCAGTTGAACTTCTCGCGCGACATGGAGCGCGAAGCCGACCGCGTGGGCTTTTCGGTGCTCAACGACGCGGGTTTCGAGCCCGCCGGCATGGCCCTGATGTTCGAGCATCTGCAACAGGCCTCGCGGCTCAACGACGATGGCAGCTTTCCCTATCTGCGCCAGCGGCCCGCGCCGGCGCAGATAGG
>CAYPUS010000341.1:0-3891 GCA_964413815.1 uncultured Aquabacterium sp.
AATACCAGGAGTTCCAGCAGCGCATCCACCGGGTCACGCAGCGCCTGAACATGAAGTACGGCAGGCCCGGTTATGTGCCGGTGATCCTGGTGGCCGAACACCAGGATGCCGACAAGCTGTTCGAGCTCTACCGCGCAGCCGATGTCTGCCTGGTCACCAGCCTGCACGACGGCATGAACCTGGTGTGCAAGGAGTTCGTGGCCACGCGCGATGACGACATGGGCGTGCTGGTGCTCAGCCGCTTTGCCGGCGCCGCCCGCGAGCTCTCCGAGGCCTTGATCATCAACCCCTACCACGTCGAGGAAAGCGCCGATGCCCTGCACCGGGCGCTGACCATGCCGGTGGCCGAACAGAAAGAGCGCATGAGCAGCATGCGCATGACCGTGCGTGAGTACAACGTCTACCGCTGGGCTGGCCGCATGCTGTCGGACACCGCACGCCTGCGTCTGCGCTCGCGCATCGAGGCCCGGCTGCAGTCACACCAGCTTTCCTGACAACAACATCCCCTGAGTGAAATGAAGCATGTTCTCGGCGCGGAGGGACAGGCTGCCTTGCAGACTCTGCTGAGCGGGCCAGCCCTTCTGGTATTCGATTTCGACGGCACCCTGGCCCCCATCGTGGCCGATCCTCAGTCGGCGCGCATGCTGCTGCCCGTTGCCAGGGCCCTGCGTGTGCTGTCCACGCACTGGCCGGTGGCCGTGGTGACGGGGCGGGCCATCGCCGATGTGGAAGACCGCCTCGATTTCGAGCCCTGGGCCGTCGTGGGCAGCCATGGCGCCGAAGACCCGGGCAGTCCCCGCGCCGTCGATCCCTCAAGCCTGGACGGCGTGCGCGCGGCTTTGCAGGCAGGCGGCGCCCAGGCCTTGAGGCAGGCGGGCGTGATGGTGGAGGACAAAGGCATGTCCCTCGCCTTGCATTACCGACTGGCCCGGGACCGGATCGGGGCCCACACCGCCGCCTTGGCCTTTGCGCGCAGCCTGGGCCCAGGCGTGGCGGTGTTCGAGGGCAAGATGGTGGTCAACATCGTGCCGCCCGATGCCCCGCACAAGGGCGATGCGGTGATGGGCCTGCTGCAACGCAGCGGCGCCAGCAACGTGCTCTTCGTCGGCGATGACGTCAACGACGAGCCGGTGTTCCGCTGCGCCATGCCGTCCTGGGTGACGGTGAAGGTCGGCCGCGAGGCGCACTCCGCCGCGCGTTACTTCATTGATTCGACGGCCGAGATGGCGATCATGCTGGACCTGTGCGTCAAGCTCAGCCAGCGTCCGGGGTAAAAAAAAGCTTCGCCCCTGCGGGCGAAGCCAATGAAAAAGACAACCGGTTCGCGCACCTTGTCGTCGAACAACGACAAGCACGCGGCGCGATTGTACATTTGTGCAATACGTTTTCGGGTGCCCAAGGTCACAACCCGGCCAATGGGATGTGGGCGGCCTTGTCGTTGTGTTCTTCGCCCAGCAGCGCGATGAGCTTGCCGAGGTCCTTCTGCATGCGCCGCAGGTCCGTTTCGCTCATCTGGTTCAGCGCCGCGGGCAGCACGCCCTCCCAGGGTGCGGGTGCACGCTTGAGCAATTGTTTGCCCTGCGGCTGGATGTACAGCAGCACGGCGCGCCGGTCCACTTCGCTTTTCTCGGCCCGCAGTAGATCGCGCTGGAGCAGGGCCTTGACGAGGTTGCTGGTGGTGGACTGGTGGATGTCCAGGGCCCGGCTGAGCGCACTCATGCCGATGCCGGGGTTTTCGGCCACCACGCTCAGGGCCCAGATCTGCGCCCCCCCGATGCCCGCCTTCTTCTCGATTTGCTGGAAGTGGGCCTTCACAGCATTGAAAACCACACGGAACTGACGCAGCACCTGGGCTGGCGTGGGATCGGTCATCGACTTCATGATCCGCTCATTGTGCCTTGGGTGGTGGCTCCTCCGGTGTGACAGAAGGCGCGGACGCGCGCGCCAGTTGCAGGCGCGCCAATTCGCCATACATGGATGGGCTGAGCAGCCGCGAGATCGTGCTGGCGATCACCGTGCAGACCATCAGGCTGAGCACCAGCGCCTGGCCTTCGAGCATCTCCATCACGATGATGAAGGAGGTCATGGGGGCCTGCGTGGTGGCCGCCAGGAAGCCGGCCATGCCCAGGGCGATCATGACGCGCGAGCCGCCATGCCCCGTCCATTGGGCGATGTCGCTGCCCAGTTCCGCCCCCATCGCCAGGGCCGGGGCGAACACGCCGCCGGGCACGCCGCTCCACATCGACAGCCAGGTGGAGACCATGCGCAGCAGCACCCCCAACCCATTGGCGCTGTCCTCGTTCTGGCCCTCGAGCAGGGCGCGGGTGCCATGGTAGCCGCTGCCGAAGGTCTCGCCCCCGCACGCCAGGCCGATCAGCGCCACGCCCAGGCCGCAGCCCGCGGCGAAGCGGATGGGATGGGTGCGGCGCCACCCGCTCAGGCGGTCGCCACCGCCGCGCAAACTCTGGATCACCAGCCGAGAGAACAGGCCGCCGAGCACGCCCGAGGCGATGGCCACGCAGGCGCCGGGCCACCACATGGCCCATTGCAGCGCCTCGGCCTGGATGCGGCCGAAATAGGCGTCCTTGCCATGGATGGACATGGCCATCAGACCGGCCAGCACGATGGCTGTGATCAGAAGGCCACTGGAGCGCTGCTCGGCCCGGCGGGACAGCTGCTCGATCGCGAACATGATGCCGCCCAGCGGCGTGTTGAAGGCCGCCGCCACGCCTGCCGCCCCGCCCGCAGCCATCAGACCGTGCTCATTGATCTGGGTGTGCGCCGGCAGCCAGCGGCGCGCGTGGTGCATGATGCCCGCGGCCAGCTGCACCGAGGGGCCTTCGCGGCCCGTCGAGAGGCCGGCGAGCAGGGCCCCGGCGGTCAGGGTCATCTTGGCCAGCGACAGGCGCAGTGACACGAAGAGCCCCCGCTTGGCCGGATCGGTGCTGCTGTCGAGTGCGGCCAGCACCTGCGGGATGCCCGAGCCCCCCGCGCCCTCGAACCAGCGGCGCGTGATCCACACGACCAGCGCCGTCACCACCGGCGTCCAGACCAGCGGCGTCCACCACTGCCAGGCCTGCATGGCCAGGAAGCCCTGGAAGGCCAGCTCGCAAAGCCACGTGAAGGCGGCCACCCCCAGACCCGCCAGCGCCGCGAAACTCAGCACCACCAGCCTTGCCGCCCAGCGCCGCCAATCGGAAAGCTCCTTGCCGATGGCCTCGGCCAGATCGCGGGAAGGTGGCTGCCAGAACGGCGCTTCGGGTTCATTCATTTGGACAAATGGATGTGAGTGGGGTGGAGGCGGCCCATGCAGCTTCGGTGCCAAAACGGCCGGCGGGCCGACATCGGTTATTGTTCGCGCCATGCTGACCCATCCTCAATTTGACCCGATCGCCATCTCCCTGGGCCCCTTGCAGGTTCACTGGTATGGCCTGACCTATCTCGTCGCCTTCGTGGGTGCCTATCTGCTGGCCTCGTACCGGACTCGGCAGCAGCCTTTCGCCGCCCTGGGCTGGAACCGGCAGATGGTCGAAGACCTGCTGTTCTTCGGCGTGCTGGGCGTGGTGTTGGGCGGCCGCCTGGGCTATGTGCTGTTCTACAAGCCGGGCTACTACCTTGCGCATCCGGCCGAGATCCTGGCCTTGTGGCAAGGCGGCATGGCCTTCCATGGTGGCCTGCTGGGCGTGATCGCCGCGATGGCCTTCTATGCCTGGCGGCAAGGCAAACACTTCTTCGAAGTGGCCGATTTCGTCGCGCCGGTCGTGCCTTTCGGCCTGGCGGCTGGCCGCATCGGCAACTTCATCAACGGCGAGCTGTGGGGCAGGGCGGCCGATCCCACCTTGCCATGGGCCATGGTGTTTCCGCAGTCGGGCACCGAGATCGCGCGCCATC
>CAYPUS010000342.1:0-3885 GCA_964413815.1 uncultured Aquabacterium sp.
TGCTGCTGGCCTGGGAAAACGAAGCTCACCTGGCCCTCAAGGAATTCGGCGCCGACAAGTTCGACATCGTCTACCCGCCCATCAGCATCCTGGCCGAGCCGCCCGTGGCCGTCGTGGACAAGGTGGTGGACAAGCGCGGCACCCGCAAGGAAGCCCAGGCCTATCTGGAATACCTGTACTCGGCCGAAGGCCAGGAAATCGCGGCGCGCAACTACTACCGCCCGACCGACCCCAAGGTGCAGGCCAAGTACGCCAGCAAGTTCCCCAAGGTCAATCTGTTCACCATCGACGATGTCTTCGGCGGCTGGACCAAGGCCCAGAAGACGCACTTCTCCGACGGTGGCGTGTTCGACCAGATCTACACCAAGAAGTAAGGTCAGCGCTCAAAGGAGCAAGGTGGGGGTGTCTCCCGAAGTCCGAGCAGGCAAGGGAGACACATTTTCAGCGGCTTGGGAGCAGTGCCCAGGCCGCTTTTTTTTCACCGACAGCATCGCGAGGCCCGTATGTCCCATGTCAACAGCAGCGCCCACACGTTCGAAAGACAAGACCTTCAGCCACCGATCCGGGTGCTGATCATTCCGGGCTTGCGTGACAGCGGACCGGACCATTGGCAGACCTGGCTGCAAGGCCAATACCGGGATGCCACACGGGTGGTGCAGCAGGACTGGCATGCGCCCGATCTGCACGCGTGGTCGGCCCGCATCGAAGAAACCATCGGCCAGCCGCGCTACCGTCACGTGCAGTGGGTGGCCGTGGCCCACAGCTTCGGCTGCCTGGCCCTGGCCCATCACCTGGCACGGCAGATGGGTCGGCAGATGGGTCGGCAGGACGGCCATGCGCCTGAGTGCGGCAGGATTCTCTCGGCCTTGATGGTCGCGCCGGCAGACCCCCTGAAATTCGAGGTGACCGAGCAACTGCCGCAGCACGCCCTGGGCCTGCCTTTGAACCTGATCGGCAGCGAAGACGACCCCTGGATGCCCCTTGATCGCGCACGCGCCTGGGCCCGGCAATGGCGGGCCGTGTTCCAGAACCTGGGCCAGGCCGGCCACATCAACGCGGAATCGGGCTTCGGCCCCTGGCCGCTGGCGCGTCACAAGGTGGACACCATGATCCGCCTGCAGCAGAAACAATGGCGCCTGTTGCGCCAGGAAGCCCTGGCTGCGGCGCAGCCCGCCTGAGCTCTTCGCTGCGTTCTCGAAAAAGAAACGGCGCCATCAAGGCGCCGTTTCCCGTTCAGGGCATCAAGCCATCAGCCATCAAGC
Source organism: uncultured Aquabacterium sp. (assembly GCA_964413815.1). Taxonomy (GTDB): domain Bacteria; phylum Pseudomonadota; class Gammaproteobacteria; order Burkholderiales; family Burkholderiaceae_C; genus Aquabacterium. The sequence continues at coordinate 1,263 of CAYPUS010000342.1, forward strand.
CGCGGTCAGCACGACTTCGGCGTCATCGCCCACATCCCGCTTGCCGGGCAGCAAGCCGTGGCGTTGCAGCTGCGTTCTCAGCATGTTGCGGGTGATGCCCAGCAAACGCGCGGCCTTGACCTGGTTCTGCCCCGCATGCTCGAAGGCGACATGCACCAGCGCAGATTCGACCTGATCGAACAGCTCGGCGTGGCCTTCGTCGATCAGCCGGCTGAGCACTTGGCCCAAGGCTCTGAGGCCGTCGACGGCATCGACCGGCAGCTCCGGGCTCCCAGCAGACAGAGATGAACCCGGCTCTTGCGCCTGAGCAGCCAATGGCGCTGCCTCTGCCTGAGACGGGCCGCGCGCCCCCTCTGGCGTCACGCTGCCACCCCGCGGCGCATCAGGCAAAGCGCCCAAGCCACCCACCGTCAGCCCGGGCGCCACTGCCGCGCCCGTGCCCGACGAAGCCGCCGTCAGGGGCACCAGCTTGATGTCCCCCGCCTGGATCACGCCATCGCGGCAGACGATCAAGGCGAAGTGGATGACGTTCTCAAGCTCGCGGATGTTGCCTGGCCAGCCGTACGACAGCAGGCGCTCCTGGGCCTCCGGGGTGAGCTGGATCTCATCCAGGCCCAGGCGGGTGCGGTAGACAGAAATGAAATGACGGGCCAGCGGCACGATGTCCGCCGGGCGTTCACGCAAAGGCGGCAGCCGCACCGTCGCCACGCTCAGGCGATAGTACAGATCGGCGCGGAAATGCTGCGCCTCCACGGCGCGCGCCAGATCGATGTTGGTCGCCGCCACCAGCCGCACGTCCAGGGCGATCGGCCGCCTGGACCCCAGCCTCACGACCTGCCGCTCCTGCAGCACCCGCAGCAGCTTGACCTGCAGGGCCATGGGCAGGTCACCGATTTCATCCAGGAAAAGCGTGCCGCCATTGGCCGCCTCGAACCAGCCTTGGCGGGCCTGGGAGGCACCGGTGAAGGCGCCCGACTCATGCCCGAAGAGCTCGGCATCGATCAGCGACTCGCTGAAAGCGCCGCAGTTGACCGGTACAAAGGGCCCGCGCCGCCCGCTGACGGTATGAATATGGCGGGCGATCAACTCCTTGCCCGTCCCCGTTTCGCCGATGACGAGCACGGTGGCCTCGCTGCGCGCCACGCGCTCGACGCTGTCGAGCAGGCTCAGCGAGCCCGGGTCATGGAACACCAGCGCCTTGGCGCGGATGGAAGGGGGCGCCGTGGTCGATTCCGGCAGGATCAGGACTTTTTCATCGGGCATGTCGATGCTTCCTTGCTCAGTCGACATGGTGGGTGGCGCGCATCACCACGAAGGCCAGCACCTGGGTCGGGCCGGCGTTGCGCCATGCCAGCGCCTCGGAGGTGTCGTACTGCAGCGCTTCACGCGGGCGCACCACATGCCATGCGTCTTCCACGCAAGCCTGCAGCACCCCCAGGGCCACGCCCACATTGACGCGCCGCGTCTGCGTGGCCGCCGGCAGGCTCAATGCCGAGCCCGGCGCCAGCCGGATTTCGAAGAAGCCGTCGCGCCCCCCATCGCCTGTCTGTTGCAAGGACCGCAACTCGGCTTCGCCGCTGGGCAGCACGAAAGGGCTTTCCGGCGGCCCGGGAATGAGCATCACGCGGGTCTCGTTGCCTGGCTCCAGGAACCACGACACCGACACATCCAGGGCCTGTGCCACCTGCCACAGCGTCTTGATGCTGGGCACGCTCTTGGCCTGTTCGATCTGCCCCAGCATGGCGCGCGAGACCCCACTGCGGCGGGCCAGCTCTTCCAGCGAGATCCGGTGCTGCCGCCGCAGACGGCGCAGATTGCGCCCGACCAGGGTGGAGACCGCCGATTCGCACACCCCCGGCTTGGAAGACCTCGGCCAGGCGATGGCGGGGGCGGCCTCGGGTTCGGCCTTCCAGGCGGTTGCGACAGACGTCATGCTCGTACTCGTGGTTAACGAAAAGTGATCGGAGGCGATCAAAAGGGGTGTTCGCAAAGATCTGAAAAGAAGATGCGCAGACCGTAAAGATAGACAGGCCTCCGCTTGAGCAGAACGATCCATTTCGCATGCACATCCTTGCTTTGCGCATGACACAAGCCCACACTGAACCAAACTTTTTCGTACATGCATAGACACAAACATTCGTTTTTCATGCATGCGCGACTCACAATAATCAGTGACTCACTTTTCGAGTTAGCACATGAACTTTCAGCAGTTGCGCTCCGTCCGGGAGGCCGCCAGAAGGGGCTTCAACCTCACCGAGGTGGCCAACGCCCTCCACACATCCCAGCCGGGTGTCAGCCGCCAGATCCGTGAGCTCGAAGACGAGCTGGGCATCGATCTTTTCATCCGCGTTGGCAAGCGCCTGACCGGCCTGACCGAGGTGGGACGCCAGGTGCTGCCCATCATCGAGCGGCTGCTCAACGATTCCGAGAACCTGCGCCGGGCCTCCCAAGACTTCTCACAACGCGATGCGGGCCCCCTGTCCATCGCGGCCACCCACTCGCAGGCACGCTACGCCCTGCCCTCGGCCGTGCGCGACTTCCGGCAGCTCTACCCCAAGGTCACGCTGAACCTGCACCAGGGCTCGCCCCGCCAGATCGCCGAGATGCTCATCAGCGGCGAGGC
>CAYPUS010000343.1:0-3882 GCA_964413815.1 uncultured Aquabacterium sp.
CGCCCTGCTGCCCGACGCCTACTGTGGCGACGTGCACGTGCGCCTGAGCCTGTACAAGCGCCTGGCCACCGCCGATTCATTGGACAAGATCGACACCATGCTGGAGGAAATCGTCGATCGCTTCGGCAAGCTGCCCGCGCAGGCCCAGACCCTGTTCGACACCCACAAGCTGCGCGTGCAGGCCAAGCCCTACGGGGTGGTCAAGATCGACGCGGCGCCAGGGGTGATCAACGTCACCTTCCGCCCCAACCCGCCGGTCGAGCCGCTGCGCATCATCGAACTGGTGCAAAAGAACAAGCACATCAAGCTGGCCGGCAACGACAAGCTGCGCATCGAGAAGGCCTTGAGCGACCCGAAAGACCGGGCACAGTATGTGCGTGACCTTTTCAGACAGCTCGGCCAGCCCTTGAAGGTGTAAAGCGGATCTGTGTTGCGACGGCAACAGTCGTGATGCCATTCACACAGAAAGGGGCTAACCCGGTACATCTCTCCATGGCGTGGCCGAATACCACAATGAACAATCAGAGTGCTGATTGTTCCGTTCGCCTTGGGATACCGATCGATGTACTTTCCACTGACGCTGATCGACCTGGCCGGCGCGGTCGCCCTGCTGCTATGGGGCACCCACATGGTCCAGACGGGGATCCAGAAGGCCTTCGGGCCACGGCTGCGCTCGGTGCTGGGGCACGCGCTGCGTGACAGGTGGAAAGCCTTCGCCGCCGGCGTCGGGGTGACGACCGCGCTGCAAAGCAGCACCGCCACCGGCCTGATGACCACCGGCTTCGTCGCCGGGGGGCTGGTCGGCCTGGTGCCGGGCCTGGCGGTGATGCTGGGCGCCAACGTCGGCACCACCCTGATCGTCCAGGCCCTGTCCTTCGACATCGCCGCCATGTCGCCGGTGCTGATCCTGGTGGGGATGATGCTGTTCCGCCGCGGCACCAATGCCTGGGCGCACGACCTGGGGCGCGTCTTCATCGGCCTGGGGCTGATGCTGATGGCCCTGCACCACCTGCTGGAGCTGATGTCCCGATACGGTGACAGCACGGCTTTGCGCACCCTGCTGGGCGTGGTCTCCACCTCGCCCCTGCTGGACGTCTTCCTGGCCGCCGCGCTGACCTGGGCGGCGCACTCCAGCGTGGTCATCGTGCTGTTGGTGATGTCGCTGGCCTCGCAGAACATCGTGCCCCCCGAGGCGGCCCTGGCCCTGGTGCTGGGCGCCAACCTGGGCACGGCCCTCAACCCGCTGCTGGAAGGCACGAGCAGCGACGATCCGGCGGCGCGGCGTCTGCCCATGGGCAACCTGCTGATGCGCACCGTGGGGGTGGCCGTCGCGCTGCTGTTGCTGCCCTATATCACCGAGCTGTGCGTGCAGTTCCAGCCTGATGCGGCCCGCCGTGTGGCCGATTTCCACACCCTGTTCAACGTGGCGGTGGCGCTGGTTTTCTTTCCCTTCCTGCAGCCTTGCGCGCGGCTGCTGCAGAAGGTGTGGCCCGACCGCACCGACATGGCCGACCCCTCCCGCCCCCTCTACCTGGATCCGGTCGCCAAGGAAACGCCCGTGGTGGCCATCGCCAGCGCGGCCCGCGAAGCCATGCGCCTGGCCGACGTGATGGAGGACATGCTCAAGGGCGGGCGCGAAGCCATCGCCAAGGGTGACCGCAAGCTGATCGCGCGCATCCAGCGCCGCGATGACGTGCTGGACCACCTCAACAACGCGATCAAGGCCTACCTCACCTCGCTGGATCAGCACGAGTTGACCGAGGCCGACGTGCAACGGCTCAACGAGGTGCTGACCTTCGCCATGAACATCGAGCAGGCCGGTGACGTGCTGGACCGCAACCTCTTGCCCCATCTGCGCAAGCGGCTGGAGCGCGGGCTGTCGTTCTCGAAGGCGGGCGAAATCGAGCTGATCACGATGATGGACCGGCTGGCGATCAACCTGCGCATGGCCGCCTCGCTCTTCATGACGCAGGAGCCGCGCATCGCGCGCCTGCTGGGCGAAGAGAAGGTGGCCTTCCGCGAGGCCGAGACGCAGGCCATGAAGGCGCACTTCCAGCGCCTGCGCGACGGCCACATCGACACGGCCCAGACCAGCGCCCTGCACCTGGACATGCTGCGCGACATGAAGCTGATCAACAGCCACATCGTGGCGGCGGCGGCCTACCCCGTGCTGCAGCGCAGCGGCGAGTTGCTGAGCAGCCGGATGGCGCCCTCTTCGGAGGAAACGAAGGCGCCGTGAGCCTGGAGGCCCGCGGCGAACCCGCGACGCAAGCAGGGCGGCGCGCTGGCGCTACTGGAAGTAGCTCAGCATCCGCTCCATGGCCATGGTGAAGGGCACCTGCATCATCGGCAGGGTCAGCCACAGGCCGGTCAGGCCCACTGCCAGGGTCACGGGAAAGCCCACCGAGAAGATGTTCATCTGCGGGGCGACCCGGGCCACCAGGCCCATGACCATGTTGACCAGGATCAGCATGGACACCACCGGCAGGGCCACCCACAGACCCAGCTTGAACACCTCCGCGCCCCAGACCTGCGGCTGCACGACGTGCAGGAAGGCCAGCGGCTCGGTCGTGACAGGGAAGGTCTGGAAGCTGCTGAGCACCGCGCCGGTGAGCATCAGGTGGCCGTTCATCACGACGAACAGCCAGGTGGCGCTGGTGCCATAGAAGCGGCTGACCGCCGTGACCTGGCCGCCGCTGACCGGATCGAAGAAGGCGGCGAAGTTCAGGCCCATCTGCAGCCCGATCAACTCGCCCGCGAACTCGATGGCGGCGAACACGACCCGCGCGGCAAAGCCCATGGTCAGCCCGATCAGTACCTGCTGCGCGATCACCATCAGTGCCTGCGGCGAATCGAGGGGGATCTGGGGCATCTCGGGCAGGCTGGGCTGGGCGCACAGCACGATCAGCACCGCCAGCGCGACGCGCACCCGGCGCGGAATCACGCGCATCGACAGCACCGGGGCGCTGGTGAACAGGCCCAGCACGCGGAAGAAGGGCCACAGCCAGGGCGTGACCCAGGCCAGGACTTCGGCTTCCGAGAAACTGACCATGGCAGGGTCGATCAGTGGCGAGGGGTTTGATCAGCCGACCACGGTCGGGATCGACTGCAGCACCCGCTGGATGTAATCCACCAGGGTGCTGAGCATCCACGGCCCGGCCACGGCCAGCATGCCAAAGGCCGCCAGCAGCTTGGGCACGAAGGACAGCGTCTGCTCATGGATCTGCGTGGCCGCCTGGAAGATGCTGACCGTCAGGCCCACACCCAGCACGGTCAGGATGATCGGGCCGCACACGGTCAGCAGGGTCAGCAGGCCGTCACGCGCGATGGTCAGGACTTGTTGGGGATCCATGTTCAGTGTCTTTCTGAAACGCTACTGCGCGAAGCTCGCCGCCAGCGAGCCCAGCAGCAGATTCCAGCCATCGGCCAGCACGAAGAGCATCAGCTTGAACGGCAGGGCCACCAGCACGGGCGAGAGCATCATCATGCCCAGGCTCATCAGCACGCTGGCCACGATCATGTCGATGACCAGGAAGGGAATGAAGATCAGAAAGCCGATCTGGAAGGCCGATTTCAGCTCGCTGGTCACAAACGCGGGCACCAGCACGCGGAAAGGCACGTTCTCAGGCTTGACCTCGCCTTCGATGCGGGCCAGGCGCACGAACAGCCCGAGGTCGGACTGGCGCGTCTGCTTGAGCATGAACTCGCGCATGGGCTTTTGGCCGCGCTCGAGCGCCTCGTTGAAGCTGATCTGGCTGGTGGCGAAAGGCTCGTAGGCTTCTGTGTAGACCTTGTCCAGCGTGGGCCCCATGACGAACAGCGTCAGGAACAAGGACAGGCCGATGATGACCTGGTTGGGCGGCGCGGCCTGCGTGCCGATGG
>CAYPUS010000344.1:0-3871 GCA_964413815.1 uncultured Aquabacterium sp.
GCCATGAAAGCGTGGCGTGAGGGTCATGGGCAGGCTGGCCAGCAGCGCCTGGCGGTGCATGTACACGTCGGCATTGAGCTGAAAGCCCCGGCCACGCCAGATGGCGTTGGCCGCTTCGTGGGCCGCCACGGCCTTGCGCGGTGGCGAGAAAATGGCCAACTGGTGGTAGAGGCTTACCAGGCTGCCGCCGGTGTCGATGGCCTGCGCGGCGGCCGTCCAGTCCTGCAGCTTCTTGCCCACGTCCGGCATCACGTCGGCCATCTTGCTCTTGGCGTTTTGCGTGGCGCGCACATGGTTGGCGGTGACCGTGGCCTTGGTGGCATTGGGGTCGAGCACATGCACGCCCATGGTCAGCAAGAATGGCGCGCTGTACTGCAGGGCGGGCTGCATCAGGTCGCCGATCAGCGAGCCCATCTGCCAAAGGGCGAAGCGCTCAGGGAAGGACTTGATGGAGTAAAAGCGCGCCTCCAGTTCGTCCGATCCGGTCTCCTTCCACAGGCGCAGGCCGCTGGGGGTGGGGTCCTGGATGGTGTCGAAGTCGACGATCTGGTCGCGCAGCTCGCGCCCGTCGTCGTAGTGCAGGTCTGGCGCGTCGGTCTGCGAGATGCGGTCAGGGTTGGTGAACAGCGCACACCAGTTGATCAGGTCGGCGGCATCGCAGACCCGGTTGGGCAGGGAGGCCGAACGCAGCGTGGAGGCCATGGACTCGCGCTGGGCCATCACCTCTTCGCGCCTGGTCATGTCCTGGGCGTCACCGGGCAGGGTGACGCTGAGCATCAGGCGGAAGTCCCGGATCGTGTAATGAAAGCCCGAGGTCAGCGAGGACTGGGCTCCCCGCAGCAGGTGGCCCACGCGTTGGCGTGCCAGGGTGTGGAAGAGGTTGTCGTTGCGGGCAGGGCGCCCCCAATGCTTGGCCTTGTCAGCCTGGTCCTCGTCTTCGACTCGCAAGTTGGCATAGCGGCGCAACTGACCGCGCACATGGGGTGAGGCGAACAGGTGGAACTGGATGCCCGCGCCCGTCGGGCAGTTGGCGTACAGCGAGATCAGCACCTCGGCCATGCGTTCATCCGCGCCCGACTGCGGCATGACCTCCAGCATGAAGCCCAGGCTATCGCGGTTGACGAAGATTTTTTCGTCTGCGAGGTAGGCGGAGTAGGGCAGCCACGCGGCGAATTGCTCTGCCGGTGTGTCTGGTGGCGCGCCCAGGCCCATGGCCTCGAATAGGCCCGGGCGTGCGGGCCTGCGCACGGTGCGAGCCGCATCCATGGAGACGCTGGCTGCTGTCGTGATTGTTGAAGTGGCTGTGGGGGTGGGCATGGCGCAACCTTTGAGGGAGGTTCAGTTGCTGGGGTCAAGGCTGTCGGTAGGCGGCAGCAAGGGGCCGATGTCAGGACTTTCCGAGTTGTCCGGGGCGTACGGAGACGGGCGCTGCTGGCCAACGGGCCGCACGGGCGAGGTGCTCTGTTCTGGCGTGGCAGGTTTGACGGTGGTGCCCATCGGAGGTCGTATGGGCGCATAGGCGTCACGGATCTGGCGATGTGCGTGGTCGATCAGCCACTGACCCGCATCGATCTGGACATAGACATAGCCCTGGTCGTAGAGGTCGCGGTCGGCGTCTTCCCAGGGCTTGAACCACAGCCTCAGGATCCGGGCCGATGAGCGCAGGGGCAGCGCCAGGCTGGGGGACTGAGCCACGGGCGGGACAGTGGCTTGGGCGGATGCCCGCGCTGGTGCAGGGCGAGGCTGTGGCGACCCGGGTGCGGGATTGGTACCTGGCTCGCCATGGGATTTGGCGGCCAGGCGGCGCTTGGCCACCTGGGCGGGCAGGTTGTCCTGAACGGCGTTGGCATAGGTGCCCGACACCGAGGTGCAAGTCACCCCGTCCGGGGCTTTGCAGGCGTAGTCGGAGCTGCCGCCCAGGCCGGAGAGGTTCATGCAGCCCGACAAGCTCAGCAGCAAGCAAGCCAGAAGCCAGATCGGGCGTGCGGAGTGGACGCGGCTAGCGAGGTGACCGTGGGCGTTCATGGCTGAACCTCCGAGGTGGCCGGTTTCAGGCGGGCCTGGATCACCTGGTGATTGACGTAGCCTTCGGTGCGGCTGCCATCTGCCCAGATCAGGGTGGGCGTGGCTTGAACACCCAGGCGTTGCGCCAAAACCAGGTTGCGGGCCACGGGGTGATCGCATCGCGCTGGGGCATTGATCGCGGTGGCATCGCCCTGCACCATGTAGCGCTGCCAAGCTTGAGCCCGGTCAGGGGCGCACCAGAGGGCGATGGGCTTGGCCTCACCCTGAAAGGGCAGCATGAAGGTGTAGACCGTGACGTTGTCGATCCGGGCCAGCTCAGGCTCCAGTTGCTTGCAGTAGCCGCAGCCCGGGTCGCTGAACACGGCGATCTGCCTCTGGCCGTTGCCGCGCACGGTCTTGATGGCGTCAGCGAAAGGCAGTTGGTCGAAGGCAATTGGCGTGGATGCCGGTGCTGAAGTTGCTGCTGTAGGCGCAGCGGGCGCCATCGCGCCCCGCCTGGCCGCCAGGGCCATTCGTGGCCCGGTGAGGTCGGTCATGGTCTGTGTGTCAAAGACATGGCCGAACACGAAGTAGCGCGGCTGGCGGGCCGACACATAGGCCACGTTCCCGTTCATCCAGACTTCGTACAGTCCGCCAATGGGCGAAGGCAGCACCTGGGTGAAGCGCGTGCTGGGGTTGGCCTTCCTGAGTGCGGCCAGGAGGCGGGCCTCTTCAGATGGCGGAGCGCCCGCCCAGGCGATGCCATTGACCAGCATCGTGAACAGTGCCCAGATCAGCGTCACGTCCTGAAGCCTGCCTCGCAGAGGCGGGCGCATGTCAATAGTTGTCATCATTGGCGGCTTTCAGGTAGCGGTCTTCGGGGGCGGGCTCAGCCGAGCGCGACAGCGTGCGGGAGGGGGTGCCGCCGGTACGGGTGTAGGCGTTGGCCGACATGGGCGCGTCGATACGCACGCCCTTGGTGATCACCACATCGATCTCGCGGCTGGCATCGATTTCGATCACCGGAAACGTGTTCTCGGCGAGCTTGATGTAGTACTGAGCCAGGCGGTCCAGGGCCTTGCCGACACCGGTGCCGATGCCTGCGCGGTAGGCGTCACTGCTGTTGCCACCGCTGCTGGCGATCGTGCCCAGAGCAGAGGTGCTGTAGGTGGTCGATGAAGTTGACAGGCCCTGGCCGATGCCACTGACCACGCCTGCCAGAAGGGCGTTGGCCAGCATCTGGCCTTGTTTGGTGACCAGTCGCCCGCGCATGCCCACCTTGCCGTCTTCGCCATAGACGCTGCCCTGGATCTTGACTTCCAGCGTGGCGCCGTCCGGGCGGACGCAGGACAGGTTCTCGGTGCGCAGGTAGGCTCGCTCCGAGCTGATGTCGCCGTAGCCTGCCGCGATCACGAAGCAGTCCCGGTATTCCCCCCGAAAGCGGTTGGGCAGGACCGAGTTGTCCGAGAGCCGGATCAGGACCGGATGCGGGTTGGACTGGGCCTGCCCGCCCGTGGGGGCATCCAGGCCACCAAGTAAGGTGCCGCGCGTGAAGCTGACGGGCAGGAAGGTCGAAACGGTGCGGGTGTCGGCTGTTGACGGTGATCCAGGCGTGGCATTGTTTGTGGTGCTTGCCGTGGCGCCTGTTGCAGCGGCCTTGGCCGATTCCCGGTCCACCAGAGAAACGCGCGTCAACACCGGGGCATTGAAAGGCATGTCCTGCGGTGCCATGCCCGGATCACCGAGGGGCATGGCACCTGCGGGCGATGTGCCGGGCGGCAGCGGTGGGGGAATGTTGATGCTCTGCCCATGAGGATTTGCATGGGGCAGAGCGGTGGACGCCGGAGGTGGTGGAAGGGGCAGGCTG
>CAYPUS010000345.1:0-3849 GCA_964413815.1 uncultured Aquabacterium sp.
CCGCTGGTCAGGCCCGCGTTCTCGGTGCCGGCGGGGCGTGCGCGCACGACGCCGGTGACCTTCAGGCAGAACTCGTTGCGCACCTCTTCGGCGATCTTGAAGGAATCGGCACGGTCGGGGTCGAACACCACCTGGACCAGGCCTTCGCGGTCACGCAGGTCGATGAAGATCACGCCGCCGTGGTCGCGGCGACGGTGGGCCCAGCCCATCAGCGTCACGGTCTGGCCCATCAGCGCTTCGCTGACCAGACCACAGTAAGTGGTGCGCATTGTTGTGTTCTCTCCGGGGAATGAGGTTCAGCCGGCCGGTCGTGCGGCGTTCATTCGCGCCGGCCCGAAACCCTCCATTGTCGTTCAGGATTGGGCTGCCTTGCTGGACGAAGGCAAATTCGGCGGCGGTGCCGGGGGCGTGTCGGGCGCGGCAGAAGCCGTCGGCGCCACCACGCCCATGGAAATGATGTACTTGAGCGCCTCGTCCACCGACATTCGCAGCGGCATCACGTCGGCGCGCGAGACCATCAGCATGAAGCCCGAGGTGGGGTTGGGTGTGGTTGGCACGTACAGGGTCACCATCTCTTCGGAGAGCTTTTGGGCGACCTCGCCCCCGGGCTTGCCCGTCACGAAGGCGATCGTCCACGAGCCGGCACGGGGGTATTGCACCAGCACCGCTTCGCGGAAGGCCTGGCCGCTGCTGGAAAACAGCGTGTCCGAGACTTGCTTGACCGAGCTGTAGATGCTCTTGACGATGGGGATCTTGTAGAAGAGCCGGTTCGACTGGTTCAGCAGCCACTGGCCAACAAAGTTGCTGACCGCCGCGCCCGTCAGGAGCAGGGCGCTGATCATCACCACGACGCTCAGGCCGCGGATTTCGCGCCAGCTGTCCAGGGTGGCCTGGGCGGAGGCGGGCAACACCGTCTTGGCCGCCGAGATCAAGGCGGCGAAGATGCCGTCGAGGGTGCCCACCGCGCTGGAGAGCACCCAGACGGTCACCGCCAGGGGCAGCCAGACCAGCAGGCCTGTCAGAAGGTATTTCTTCACGAAGTGGGGCCCGGTGGCCTGAGTTGGGATCGGAAAAGGTCAGTGGCAGGCGCAGGAGGTGCCGCAGCCGCCGCTGTCACCGCCCGAAGAGGATGCGCTGCTGCTGTCGGACGAGGACGAACTGGCCGAGGCCGCCGTCGCGCCCGTGGCCGTGCTGCTTGCCGCGGCGGAGGTGCCAGCCCCCGATGAGCCGCCTCGGAAATCGGTCACGTACCAGCCCGAGCCCTTGAGCTGGAAGCCTGCGGCCGTCACCTGCTTGGAGAAGGCCTCGGCCCCGCAGGACGGGCAGGTGGTCAGCACCGGATCGGAAATTTTTTGCAGAACGTCCTTGGCATGGCCGCAGGACCCACAGCGGTAAGCGTAAATCGGCATGTGAAAACCTCGGGATATCCCGTGAAGACGCCATTCTAGATGGTGACGCCACCGGGCTGTTCAAGTCCCACCGCGCCGTTTGCCACCCAGTTAGGCGCTTCAGGCTGTCAGCAGCGGCTTGGGGCTGCGCGCGTCGGCGATCAGCTGAGGTGCCAGCGAGCCCACGACCATGCCGCCCAGCGCCAGGATCAGGCCGGCGAGCTGGCCAGGGAAGGCCTCGCCCAGCGCCGTGTTGAAGGTGAACAGCGCCAGCGTGCCGATGCCCAGCACGATCGACAGGACGGCACCCTGCGTGGTGGCGCGCTTCCAGTACAGGCCGAAGGTCAGTGGCACGAAGGCGCCCACCAATGGCACCTGGTAGGCCGCCGCGACCATCTCGTAGATGCTCGTGCCTTCCATGGCGATCGAATAGGCCAGCACCAGGCAGGTGAAGACCAGCAGGGTGATGCGCATGGCCCGCAGCACCTGCCTGTCGCTCAGGCCCGGCACGATGTTCTTGAGGATGTTCTCGACAAAGCTGGTCGAAGGCGCCAGCAGCGTGGCCGAGGAGGTGGACTTGATGGCGGACACGAGCGCGCCGAAGAACAGGATCTGCGCGAGGAAAGGCATCTTGGCCAGGATCAGCGTGGGCAGCACCTTTTGCGAGTCTTCGGCCAGCAGCTGCTTGGTTTCCTCCGGCATGATGATCAGCGCCGAGCTCACGATGAAGATGGGCACGGCGGCAAACAGGATGTAGCTGAAGCCGCCGATGATGGCGCCCCGCTTGGCGGTGGCCGCATCCTTGGCCGACATCACGCGCTGGAAGACGTCCTGCTGCGGGATGGAGCCCAGCATCATCGTGATGGCCGAGGCGATGAACCAGATCCAGCCATTGAAGTCGGGCTCGGGGAAGAACTTGAACCAGTCATTGGCGTGCGCCAGGTCGATCACCTTGTCGGCGCCGCCGGCCTGGTCTGCGGCCAGCCAGGCGATGACGCTCAGGCCCACGACCAGCACGATCATCTGGATGAAGTCCGTCCAGGCCACGGCCAGCATGCCGCCGACCAGCACGGAGACCAGCACCAGCGCCGTGCCCAGCGCCATGCCCCAGGCCGTGGTGATGGCCCCGCCGGACAGCACCGAGAACACCAGCCCCAGCGCCGTGATCTGTGCGGCCACCCAGCCCAGGTAGCTCAGGATGATGGCCACCGAGCAGAAGATCTCGACGCTCTTGCCATAGCGCTGGCGGTAGAAGTCGCCGATGGTCAGCAGGCTCATCTTGTAGAGCCGGCTGGCGAAGAAGGCGCCCACCAGCACCAGACAGAAACCTGCGCCGAAGGGGTCTTCCACGATGGCGCCCAGGCCGCCTTCGACGAAGGTGGCCGGAATGCCCATCACCGTCTCGGCCCCGAACCAGGTCGCGAAGGTGGTCGTGATGACCATGGCCAGCGGCAGGCTGCGGCCGGCGATCGCGAAGTCCGAGGTGTTCTTGATGCGGGTGCCGGCATACATGCCGATCGCCATCGTGCCCAGCAGGTAGAGGATCACAAACGCAAGCAGTTCGGTGTTCATGTTCGTTGGCGATGCGGTGTTGACACGGGGGCCGACGCGGTGTCGACACGGGTGGCCACGGGTGGCGGATGGGGGCGCAGTTTAGTGCCTGCGCGGGGCGCCCTGACGGGGGGCGCCATGCGCCGTGTGAGCCCCCCGCGAATGAGGGGGCGAATGAGAGGATCAGATCACGCCGATGTCGTGCAGCCGCACCAGCAGGTGGGCGGTCGACAGGCCCAGCACAAAGCCCAGGCCGATCCACAGCATGGCCGAGAGGGTCCGGTTGGTGCGGCGCTGCTCTTGCAGGATGGCGCGCAGCTCGCGGCGCAGCTCGGTGTCGCCTTGCTGCAGATTGCGGTGCACCAGGCGCGGCAGCTCGGGCAGGAGCTTGGCATAGCGGGGCGCCTCGCGCTTGAAGCGCTCCAGCAGCCCGCGCACGCCGATCTGCTCGTGCATCCATCGCTCCAGGAAGGGCTTGGCCGTGCTCCACAGATCCAGGTCCGGGTCCAGGTCGCGGCCCAGGCCTTCGACGTTCAGCAGCGTCTTCTGCAGCAGCACCAGCTGGGGCTGGATCTCGACGTTGAAGCGCCGCGAGATCTGGAACAGGCGCAGCAGCACCTGGCCGAGAGAGATCTCTTTGATGGGGCGATCGAAGTAAGGCTCGCACACCGTGCGCACCGCGCCTTCGAGTTCGTCGATGCGGGTGTTGGGCGGCACCCAGCCGCTTTCGATGTGCAGCTCGGCCACGCGCTTGTAATCGCGGTGGAAGAAGGCCACGAAGTTCTGCGCCAGGTAGTCCTTGTCGACCTCGGTCAGTGTGCCGATGATGCCGAAGTCCAGGGCGATGTAGCGCCCGAAGCTGGCCGGGTCCAGGCTGACCTGGATGTTGCCCGGGTGCATGTCGGCGTGG
>CAYPUS010000346.1:0-226 GCA_964413815.1 uncultured Aquabacterium sp.
GAATTGCTCGGCGTGGATGTAGAGAACCTTGGCGTCGGCCTTGTCGGCCAGCAGCTTGTTGCCCACGGCGTGCATCAGGTGGGTCTTGCCCAGGCCGACGCCGCCGTAGATGAACAGCGGGTTGTACATGTGGCCAGGACTGCCGGCCACGTGCAGGGCCGCCGTGCGGGCCATCTGGTTGGCGCGGCCGGGCACCAGGTTGTCGAAGGTCAGGCCGGGGTTCAGG
>CAYPUS010000346.1:236-3839 GCA_964413815.1 uncultured Aquabacterium sp.
GCGCCCGGCCAAGGCCTCACGCCACCGGCCTGGACCGAAGCGGGCCCCGCCTACGCCAACGAGGCCCCGATGCGCGCCAGGCCGGTGGCGTGAGGCCTTGGCCGGGCGCGCTGTGCAGCGCTTGCGCGGCGCCGGCCGGCCCGCCTTGCTGGGCGCCTTGTTGCACCTGGGCGTTGGGCGGCAGGGCGCGGCCGGGCATGGCCATGCCGGGACGCAGCATGCCGCCGACTGCCGGTACGCTGGCGGCGGTGCGGGGGGCCAGGGCGATGTCCATGCGGACTTCGCCGGGCTGCAGTTCGGTCAGGATGGCTTCGAGGCGGGCGCTGTACTGGGTGCGGATCCAGTCCAGCATGAAGCGGTTGGGGACGCGCACGGCCACCATGGTCGTGCCGTCGGCCTGGCTGACTTCCGCCGCCGGCAGGGGGCGGATCCAGGTGTTGTACTGCTGTTCCGGCAGCTCCATGGCCAGGCGCTCGCAGGCGCGGGGCCACAGCGTGGCCAGGGCATCGGGGTCGTTGTGGGTCGCGCCTGCTTCGACGACACGCGGGACGGATGCAGGCATTTCGGCGGCACTCATGTTGTGGACAAGTCCTTCCTTGGGAGGCGAATTCTAAGCGCCCCGGAGGGTGTTGCCGACAGGTTATCCACAGTTTTGCCCCAGTTTTGCCCTCCTTTCACAAGATGCGTGAAATGGTGTATGCGCGGGGGCTCTCGATTCAGGGCATTGACCATGCGGGCAAAAACTGCTGTAATCGCGGGTTCGTCCGGTTCACTGGGACGTGCTTGCGTGCTTTCGTCATTTGATGGTTTGTCATCTTGATGGGGCGCCATGCGCGTGCCAGGCGCCGTCAAGACACCTGTCGGCAATTGCATCGGCAGGTCGCCAATAAGATCCAACCGAGATCGCAACGAGATCGACGTCATGAAACGTACCTATCAACCTTCCAAGACCCGCCGCGCCCGTACCCATGGTTTCCTGGTGCGCATGAAGACCAAGGGTGGCCGCAAGGTCATCAACGCCCGCCGCGCCAAGGGCCGCAAGCGTCTGGCTCTGTAAGTCTGGCGCTGTCCTGGCGCTCTCGGGCGTTCCCATGCGGAATGCCAAGCATGAACGAGGCCGGGTGCACCCCGGCTTTGTTTCGCCTGGACTTCGCTGTCCGGCTCCGTTCCGACCTGACCTGCTTGAACCGTGCGCCCACCGAGCCTGAAAGCTGCTGATTTTCAGAGAGCGTTGGGTTCCCGTCCTGTGGCGCGCACGGCGCATTTCGTGCTGCATGCCTTGCCGCGTTCAACGCAGGCCGAGGGTGCAGCCATCGCCGTTGCCGGCCCTGTCGACAACGCCGCCGCATCTGCCGCGGCCGAGTTGTTAACAAGCGGGCCTGCAGCAAAGGAGGGGCTTGTGGATGACTTCGTCGCCGAATCCTTGCCCGGGCTGTCTGATCAGCCCGGCGGCCAGGCTTTGCGATCGTCTCAGGCTGGCCCCGACTGGCGCTTTGGCCTGGTCCTGCCCAAGAAGCAGGCCCGGCGTTCGGTGACCCGTTCGCTGATCCGCCATCAGGCCCGTGAAGCCCTGCGCCGGCATGCCCTGGCCGCTTTCTCCGCTTTGGGAACCAGCCGCCGCCAAGAGGTCGAGGGTTGGGTGCTGCGCCTGAAGGCGCCTTTCGACCGTCAACAGTTTCCCAGTGCCGCCTCCGGCGCACTGAAGGCGGCCGTGCGCCTGGAGCTCGATGAGCTGTGGGCGCGCCTGATCGATCCTGCAAGTCATCCTTCGTCGAGCAAGGGGGGGCGGATGTCGCCCGGATCGAGCCAGGCCGCCAGCAAGACGCCGCGAGGTGCGGCATGATGCGCGCTGCGCTGAGCCAGGCATGTGTGGGGCTGTCGCGCGCGGTGAACGCGGTGTTGATGGGGGGGGTGCGAGCGTATCGCTTCTTCCTGAGCCCCTGGCTTGGCTCCGTCTGTCGCTTCACGCCCACCTGTTCCCAATACGCTTTGCAGGCGCTGGAGCGCCATGGCCCTGGGGCCGGCTCCTATCTGGCTGCCAGGCGCCTGTTGCGCTGCCATCCCGCCTGTGCGGGGGGGCACGATCCGGTGCCTGAGCAGGCGCCGCGTCTGCTGTCCCGTTTTTCTTCTTCTCACCATCCTTCGTCGGATTCTCCTCGCCCATGAATGATCTGCGTCGCACCCTGCTGTGGTCGGTGTTGGCCGTCTCACTGCTGATGTTGTGGGATGGCTGGCTGCGTCACACCGGCCAACCTTCCCTGTTCGCACCGGCCCCCGCGCCCATCACGGCCAGCGGGCCGGCCGACGGTGCATCGGCTGCCGATGCCTCCGTGCCCCAGGCCAGCGCCCGTCTGGACCAGGGCGGTGAGGCGGCCTCGGTTCCGGGTGCGCCAGTGGCCACGGCGGCCGCCAGCGCGCCGGCACCGGCGGCGCAGGGTGAACTGGTCACCGTGACCACCGATGTGGTCAAGGCCACGATCGACACCTTGGGCGGCAGCCTGGTGCGCCTGGAGCTGCTCAAGCACCAGGACCAGGATGACCGCGAACGCAATGTCGTCGTGCTCGACCGCTCCAACCTTCACACCTACCTGGCGCAATCGGGCCTGATCGGCACCAGCTCGGCCGATCCGGCCTTGCCCACGCACAAGACCCCCTTCGCCGTCGTCACACCCGAGCGCACACTGGCCGAGGGCGCCGATGGCCTGGTGGTGCGCCTGGAATCCGAGGCTGTGGGCGGCGTCAAGCTGGCCCGCACCTACACCTTCCCGCGTGGCAGCTACGCCATCGACGTCAAGCAAGAGGTGACCAACACGGCAGCCGCGCCGATCAAGCCGCAGCTGTATGTGCAGCTCTTGCGCGATGCCACGCCGCCCAAGGCACCCGAGGGCCCGGCTTTCCTGGCCGGCCCCATGGCCTACACCGGCATGGCCATCTACTCGGCCAAGGGCAAGTACCAGAAGGCGGATTTCGAGCACATCGAAAAGGGCACGGCCGAGTTCGAGAAGCACGACGACAACGGCTGGATCGCGATGGTGCAGCACTACTTCGCCTCGGCCTGGCTGCAAAACGACAAGATCCCGCGCGAGTTCTTCACGCAGAAGGTCGGCACCAATCTGTATGCCACCGGCATGCTCTTCCCCCTGGGTGAGATCGCACCGGGCCAAAGCAAGGTTTTCGACGCCAAGCTCTTCGTCGGCCCGCAGGAAGAGTTCCGCCTTGAGCAGCTCGCCCCGGGTCTGGAACTGGTCAAGGACTATGGTTGGACCACCATCATGGCCAAGCCGCTGTTCTGGCTGCTCAACAAGCTGCACGAGCTGCTGGGCAACTGGGGCTGGGCGATCGTGGCGCTGGTGGTGCTGCTCAAGGCGGCCTTCTACTGGCTGAACGCCAGCGCCTACCGTTCGATGGCCAAGATGAAGGCGCTGAACCCGCGCATCCAGGCCATGCGCGAGAACCTGAAGAACGATCCGCAGAAGATGCAGCAGGAGATGCTGAAGATCTACCGCGAGGAAAAGGTCAACCCGATCGGCGGCTGTCTGCCCATCCTGATCCAGATCCCGGTGTTCATCGCGCTGTACTCGGTGCTGTCTTCTTCGGTGGAGA
>CAYPUS010000347.1:0-3824 GCA_964413815.1 uncultured Aquabacterium sp.
TGGTCAATGTGCACGGCAAGGGCCGCTGCGCGATCACGCTCGACCCCAAGGAACGCCTTCCCGGCCAGCAGCCCTATCAGGGCGTGGTGCCCCTGCATGGCGACCAGCGCGAACCGCTGCACGAGATCAGCCAGGTGCTGGAGCACTACATGCTGCAATCCGAGCAACTCGACACCAAGCTGATCCTGGCTGCCAACGACGAGGTGGCCGCAGGCCTCTTGATCCAGCGCCTGCCCCTGGAGGGGCAAGGCAATCTGGCCGGCAGCAGCGCCGCGCGCGAGGACGACATCGGCCTGAACGAGCACTACAACCGCATCGCCCATCTGGCATCCACGCTCAAGCAGGAGGAGCTGCTGACCCTGGACGCGGCCACCATCCTGCGCCGCCTGTTCTGGGAAGAAGACGTGCGCTATTTCGAGCCCATGACCGGCCCCAATGGCCCGCGCTTTGCCTGCACCTGCTCACGCGAGCGCGTGGCTGGCATGCTGCGCAGCCTCGGACATGAAGAGATCGAATCGATCATCGCCGAACAGGGGCAGGTGGAGATCGGCTGCGACTTCTGCGGCCAGCACTACCAGTTCGACCCGGTCGACGCGGCCGAGCTGTTCACCAACGGCGCGGACACGCCGCCCACGTCGTCCACGCTGCAGTAAAGGGCCTGGCCGGCATCGGCATGCCGGTCGAACTGCCAGGGCAGCCCGCCCAGCAGGGTGCGCCAATCTTCATTGCGCTCATCCAGCGCCGATGTGATGCGCAGCGGCTCGCCGGTGCGCGGGTGGGCGATCTCCAGCGTGAGCGCATGCAGCCACAGGCGCTGCTGCCCGAGGTGCTGCGCCCACCAGCGGTTGTGGGGCCCCTTGCCATGCGTCGCATCGCCGATGATGGGGTGCGAGGTGTGCTTGAGATGCCGCCGGATCTGGTGCCGCCGCCCGGTCAGCGGGCGCGCCTCGACCAGGGCCGCGCGCGTGCTCGGGTAGCGGTCGACGGGGATGTCGAGTTGCAAGGTGGCCAGCCGGCGGAAATCGGTGTGGGCCAGCTGGGCCTGGGCGCCTTCCGGCGCATCGTCCACCCTGAGCGGACGGTCGATCGACCAGTCCAGCTCAGGTGGCCAGCCCCGGACCATCGCGATGTAGTGCTTGCGCGTCTGCCGCGCCTCGAAAGCCTGGCTGACGGTGCGCGCGGCATCGGAATGCAGGGCCATCAGCAGCACGCCGGACGTGCCCTTGTCCAATCGGTGCGTGGGGTACACATGACGGCCGCCCAACTGATCGCGCAGCGTCTGCAGCACGAAGCGGGTTTCCTGGGCGTCCATGCCCGTACGGTGGACCAGCCAGCCGGCCGGCTTGTGGACGGCAACGATGTCGTCGTCCTGCCAGAGGATGTGAAGGGGGGCCGTGTCGCTCATGGCGACCCCGGATCTTTGCCCGCGGGGCCGTTCAGCCAATGCTGCTCGCACTCACCGTCGTCACAGCGCTCGCAGAACCAGCGCCAGCGGGGCGCGGATGCCGCCCGCTGTTGTCTGGCCGGCGCATCCAGCAGGTGCTCGATCGCGGACAAGGCATGGTCGACGCGCGCGGCGCCCAGCCCCGCCACCACGGCATAAGGCCGCCCGATGCGCTGCAGCGCCGCGCGCACCAGGGCATCGACCGGCTCGCGCACATGCGGGCCGTCGCGGTTCAGGCCGTCCGCCTGCCAGGCCACATCCAGCGAGGTCAGCAAGGTCATGCTGACTTGCGCGTGGTCGGCCTCGGCCTGCGCATACAGGCTCTTGTCATCGAAGAGCAGGTCGCTGTAGATGGCGGGCATCAAGGCGGTGGTGTCGGCCAGCACGATGTGGTGCGCGCGGCGTGCGGCAACGATGCGCCGGGTCTGTTCCTGGGCGATGCCAGCCTGCTCGTGCGGCCGCGGTGTGCGCCCCATGGCATCGCAGAACAGGCGCAGGGCCTCGGGCACCATCACGGCGCCCAGGCCGCGCGCGCGCAAGATGCGTTCGAGCTCGCGCGCGAGCGTGGTCTTGCCCGTGCTTTCGGCGCCCAGCAGCGCGATCACCTGTGCCGCGCCCTGCCCTGCCAGCTCACTGGCAGCGGGCGGCAAGAGCTCGTTGCCGCTCATGCCCGGGCGGCATCCACCCGAGGCTGAAGCCGCAACGCCCGCTGCTGCCATTGCTGCCAGCCCCAAAGGGACAGCATCGCGAACACACCATAGAGGACCACCGTCAGCCACAGTTGCTTGTGCGCGAACAGCGCCATGCTGATGAGGTTGACGATCAGCCAGCAGGGCCAGTTCTCGACCCACTTGCGCCCCAGCAACCACTGGCCCATCAGGCTGCCAGCTGTCGGCAGCGCGTCGAAGTACGGCACATCGGAGTCGGTGATGTGGTCGAGCAGCAGGCCGATCAGGGGCCACATCAGCAAGGTGATGGCAAAGGCCGTCAGCACGCCTTGCTTTGGCAGGCCGCGCACGCTCAGGGCATGCGCCCGTGCGTCGGTTCCCCGCAGCCACTGCCACCAGCCCCAGAAGGCGATGGCCACGAACAGCATCTGCAAGATGGCCTCCCCATACAGCCGGCTGCGCGCAAACAGGATGCCGTAGAGCACGGAGCTGGCGATGGCCAGCGGCCACCCGATCGGATTGACCCGCAGGTTGAAGCCGACCATCATCAGCGAGAGCACGAAGGCCAGGCCTTCCAGCCGGCTCACAGGCACGCCCCAGGCAGAGAACCAGGGGGTCAGCCAGGGGTCGGCCCAGGCCAGCGAGGCAGCCACAGTGTCCAGGCTCAGCATCGTCGGGTCACGCTCGTTGGGGTCAAGGAAGGAGGGGGGCGGAAGGCGTTGGCGCGACCGCGCCTTGCGGCAGGCGCGTCAGCTGCACATAGATCTCGTCGGGCTTGACCATGCCCAGTTCGGTGCGGGCCTTTTCTTCGACCATTTCCAGGCCTTCTTGCAGATCGCGCACTTCGGCGGCAAGCTGCTCGTTGCGAGCCTGCGCCTCGTCATTGGCCTTGTGCTGCATGTTGACCTGCGCGCGCAGCGCCATCACGCGGGGAACGCCACCCTTGCCGAACCACAGCTCGGCATGTACCACAGCCAGCAGGGCCAGGAGAATCACGGTGGCAATACGCATAAATGACATTATCCATCAGGCGCAGACGCACCGAGGACGAGAATGTGCACCGCAGATCGACCGCCCCTTGCTGATCGGCCGCCATCAAGCAACAAAAAGGGACCCGAAGGTCCCTTTTGCTTCCGGAACGAACCGACGGGCTCAGCGCAGGTTGTAGAAAGCGCTGCGGCCAGGGTAGACGGCCACATCACCCAGGTCTTCTTCGATGCGCAGCAGCTGGTTGTACTTGCTGATGCGGTCCGAGCGGCTCATCGAACCGGTCTTGATCTGCCCCGCGTTCAGGCCCACGGCGATGTCGGCGATGGTGTTGTCCTCGGTTTCGCCCGAACGGTGCGAGACCACGGCGGTGTAGCCGGCGCGCTTGGCCATCTCGATGGCGGCGAAGGTTTCCGACAGGGTGCCGATCTGGTTGATCTTGATGAGGATGGAGTTGGCGATGCCCTTCTCGATGCCTTCCTTCAGGATCTTGGTGTTGGTGACGAACAGGTCGTCGCCGACCAGTTGCACCTTCTTGCCCAGGCGTTCGGTCAGGTGGGCCCAGCCGGCCCAGTCACCTTCGTGCATGCCGTCTTCGATCGAGATGATCGGGTACTTGTCGCACCAGGTGGCCAACATGTCGGTCCACTGCTCGGCGCTCAAGACCAGGCCTTCGCCTTCCAGGTGGTACTTGCCGTCCTTGTAGAACTCGGAGGCGGCGACGT
>CAYPUS010000348.1:0-3807 GCA_964413815.1 uncultured Aquabacterium sp.
TGGGCCGGTTGTAGCCGGTGGCGATCACCTGGCCTTCGCGCATGATGACGGCCCCCACGGGCACCTCCCCGGCCAGCCAGGCGTTCTGGGCCTGGTCCAGCGCGATGCGCATGGCGTATTCGTCACTGGGCAGCATCATGGTGGGCCTTCGTCGTGGAGCGCCGATTTTATCCGGGGGCGCCGGTCAGCGCCCAACGGCCCAGCTCTTCATAGCGGCCCTGCCCGATCAGGCTGCGGATGAGCACGAACTCGCGGGCCGTCCAGCACAGCGGCGGCATCAGGGGCTGCGCCTCGATGCGCTGGTGGCCGTAGAGCAGCGTCAGATGGGGAACGTAGGGCCGATTCAGATTGTGGCCCTGCGTGAGCCCCCGACGCAGCATGCAGGCCTGCATCGCCGCCTGGAAAGCCATCAAAGGGGCCGGCGGTGCATCAGGCAGCAGCACACAGGGCAGGCGCCTGGATGAACCACCAAAACTCTTCAAGGTGTTCAGGCTGATGTCGAAGGGCTCGGCCCGCAACTGGGCGGCGGCGGCTTGCGCCTGCGCAACCACCTGCTGCGGCCAACCGACGAAGTCGCCGACATGGAACAAGGTGATGTGAAACTTTTCCAGGGCGCCCTGCCTGGGCTTGGCACCCTGTGCCTGACCGAGCGCCTCGGCCAGGGTGAGTGCGCGCCGCGCGGCGGCCTGGTCCGGCACCAGGGCGAAGAAGAGGCGGTCTGTGGGCGTGGCGGGGGCCTCGAACCCTTCGAGGGCGGCTTGCGTGGACATGGGATCTTTCGTGGCTAGGGCAGCTTGGCGGAATGCCGCGCCAGGTCGATGAAGGCTTGAAGGTAATCGGTGCCGAGGTCGCCCTCGCGGGCGCCCAAGAAGATTTGCTTGGCGACGCCGCGCGGCCCCAGCTGCACCGGCACCACATCCATCCTGTCCGCATAGGACTCGACCAGCCAGCGCGGCAGGGCTGCCACGCCGCGGCCACTGGCCACCATCTGCAACATGATGTCGGTTGTTTCGATGGTCTTGTGGTGCCTGGGTGTCACACCCGCCGGCAGCAGGAACTGCTGGTAGATGTCCAGGCGCTCGATGGCGACGGGATAGGTGATGAGCACCTCCTGCGTCAGTTGCCGTGGCTTGACGTGGGCCACGCCGGCCAGCGGGTGCGCGCTGCCGACCACCAGCACCTGTTCATAGTCGAACACGGGCTCGAAATGCAGGCCGGGCTTGTAGAGCGGATCGGGGGTGACCAGCAGGTCGATCTCATGGGCGAACAGCGCGCCGATGCCGCCGAACTGGAACTTCTGCTTGACGTCCACATCCACATCGGGCCAGGCGGCCAGATAAGGCGCGACCACCTTGAGCAACCACTGGTAGCAGGGATGGCACTCCATGCCGATGCGCAAGGTGCCGCGTTGCCCCTGGGCGAACTGCTGCAGGCGTTCTTCCGCCAGTGCCAGTTGCGGCAGCACGCGGTTGGCCAGGGCCAGCACATATTGGCCGGCCTGCGTCAGGCGCAGGCTGCGCCCTTCGCGCAGCCAGATGTCGGTGCCGAGCTGCTGCTCGAGCTTCTTCATGGTGTGGCTGAGCGCGGACTGGGTCAGGCACAGCGCACCAGCCGCTGCGGTGAGCGAACCCAGGCGTTCAACCTCCTGGACGATGGCGAGATGGATGCGCTCGAGCATGGCTCATGAATAAAATTGATCGATCATTGAATTAATACCATTTTACTTCATGGATGAGCATGCTTAGTCTGAGGGCTGTTTTCGACACTGACCGCTTTCAGACCATGACGACCATCCACAACCTTGGCTTTCCCCGCATCGGCGCCCAGCGTGAACTGAAGTTCGCCCTGGAGGCCTACTGGAAGGGCGAAAGCAGCCGCGATGCGCTCAAGGCGCAAGGCGCGCGCCTGCGCCAGCAGAACTGGGCGCAGCAAGCCGGCATCGACTTCGTGCCGGTGGGCGACTTCGCCTTCTACGACCATGTGCTCGACATGAGCTTCACGCTGGGCAACCTGCCCGAGCGCGTGCGCGGCTTCCAGGGCGACCCGCTGGACAACAGCTTCCGCGTGGCACGCGGGCGCACCGCCTCGGCCGGCGCATCCCACCACGGCACGGACGAACACGCCGGCTGCTGCGGCGGCGATGTGGCCGCCGGTGAGATGACCAAGTGGTTCGACACCAACTACCACTACATCGTGCCCGAGTTCCATGTGGACACCACCTTCGCACTGGATGCCTCGCGCCTGCTGACGCAACTGGCCGAGGCCCGGTCGCAAGGCGTGCCCGCCAAGCCGGTGATCGTCGGCCCGCTGACCTATCTGGCGCTGGGCAAGATGAAGGACGCCAAGGCCGCGGGGCCAGGCGATGCGGACAAGCTGGCCCGCGACAAGCTGGCCCTGCTGCCCCGTCTGCTGCCCGTGTATGCCCAGTTGCTCGATGCCCTGGCCGAGCGCGGCGTCGAGTGGGTGCAGATCGACGAGCCCATTCTGGTGACGGACCTGGATGCCGACTGGAAGCATGCCTTCCACCTGGCTTACCACCATCTGAAGGCCAGCCGGGCCAAGCTGCTGCTGGCGACCTACTTCGGCGCGCTGCAGGACAACGCCCATCTGGCGGCCACGCTGCCGGTGGCCGGCCTGCACATCGATGCCATCAACGGCCGGGACGATGTCCCGTCCATTCTCAACCTGCTGCCGGCGCACAAGGTGCTTTCTCTGGGCGTGATCAATGGGCGCAACATCTGGAAGACCGATCTCACCGCCACACTCGACTGGCTCGAGCCCATCGCCCAGCGCCTGGGCGCGCGCCTGTGGCTGGCGCCGTCCTGCTCTTTGCTGCACGTGCCGGTGGACCTGTGCAGCGAAACCCGCTTGGATGCCGAGTTGCGATCCTGGCTAGCCTTCGCCCTTCAAAAGCTCGATGAGCTGCGGCTGCTGGCCACGGCCTTGAAGCAAGGCCGCGCCGCGGTGCAGGCCGAACTGGATGCCAACCGCGCCGCCATCGCCGGCCGCCGCCAATCGCCACGGGTGCACAAACCCGCTGTACAAAGCGCCTTGCGTGCGCTCAATCCAGCACTGGGCCGGCGCCAGCGCCCGCATGCCGTGCGAGCCGCTGAGCAAGCCGCTTTGCTGAAGCTGCCACCCTTCCCCACCACCACCATCGGCTCCTTCCCGCAAACGCGGGAGATCCGGCATGCGCGCAGCGAGTACAAGGCCGGCCGGCTGGACGAGGCCGCCTACCAGGCCGCCATGCAGGCCGAGATCGCCCGCAGCGTGCGCGAGCAGGAGGCGCTGGACCTGGATGTGCTGGTGCATGGCGAGGCCGAGCGCAACGACATGGTCGAGTACTTCGGCGAACAGCTCGATGGCTATGCTTTCAGCCAGGCCGGCTGGGTGCAGTCCTATGGATCGCGTTGCGTCAAGCCGCCCATCCTGTTTGGCGACATCAGCCGGCCCCGCCCGATGACCGTGGCATGGACCCAGTACGCGCAATCGCTGACAGTTCGGCCCATGAAGGGCATGCTGACCGGCCCGGTGACGATGTTGAACTGGTCCTTCGTGCGAGATGACCAGCCCCGCTCGGTGAGCTGCCTCCAGCTCGCCCTGGCGATCCGAGAGGAGGTGCTGGACCTGGAACAGGCCGGCGTGCGTGTGATCCAGATCGACGAGGCGGCGCTGCGAGAAGGGCTGCCCTTGCGCCGCTCTCAATGGCAGGGCTATCTGGACTGGGCGATCGACGCTTTCCGGATCGCGGCCAATGGGGTGGCGGACCACACACAGATCCACACGCACATGTGCTATTCGGAGTTC
>CAYPUS010000349.1:0-3781 GCA_964413815.1 uncultured Aquabacterium sp.
CCCGTCGATGGCGATGGGGCCGCTGTAGACGGGCTGGCCGCCGGCATCGCGCAGATAGGTCTGGGCGTGGGCATCGGCCTGGTTGCGCCACAGGCCGAGCACATAGCTGGCGCGCAGCGTGGGTGCCAGGTCATACGCCAGCTTGACCTTCATGTGGTCCTGCCGGGTGTCGTACTGCGTGCCCGTGCCCAGCACATACCAGGGCTCGCCTTGTGCGTTGCGCCCGGGCTGCGCGCCCGTGACCGGTGTGCCGCCAGGCCCTCCCGATGTGCCGCCCTGGCTGAGCAGGCGCGTGGCGTAGGTCTGGGGCTGGCTTTGGCTGTGGGTCTGGTTGAGGTTGAGCCACCAGGCCAGCGCGCCCGCGCGGTTGCCCACGGAGGCGCTGGCCTGGCGGCTGCGGTAGGTGTCCCGCGTGCCGAGCAGCGTGAAGGGCTGGACGGTGTAGCCCACCTTCGCATGCGCCTCGAAGCGCCGGGGCATCCGCGTTACATAGTCCACGACGGCGCCCACCGAGTTGCCAGGGTAGGCGGCCGAAAAGGGCCCGTACATCACGTCGACCCGTTCGATCTCTTCAGGGGTGACCAGCCCCCAGCGCGGCGGGAAGGACAGGCCGCCCACGCCGTTGCCCAGGAAGTTTGACAAGAGGATCCCATCGGCATAGACCACCGAGCGCGCGCTGTTGCCGGTGCCCGAAGCCCGGCTGGAGACGATGGCGTGGTTGTGGTCGCCGATGAAGCGCTTGCGCACCAGCAGGCTGGGGAAGTACTTGAGCGCGTCTTCGCTGTCCGTCGCATTGACGGTGCGGGCGATGTCGTCGCGCGTGGCGCTGTGCGTGGTCGCGGGCGTGCGGGCGGGCAAGGTGGCGCCGGTGCGGCTGCCCTGCACGGTCAGGACTTCCAGTGAAGGGGCGGGTGCAAGTTGGCTGTCCGGCTCCTGGGCTTGGGCCGCTTGGAGCGGGGGCAGGCAAAAGAGCATGACAGGGAGCAAGGCAAGGGCAGGACGGGGCCGGAGCCCGGCGCGGGCAAGGTGATGTGGCATGTTCGCGGCGCACGGTGGCGCGAAGACGGAGGCGGCGCCCTTGACGGGCAGGCCTCAGCGCAAAGGCTGGGCGAGCGATCCGTCGTGGGGATGGGCGGCCGTTGGGGGAAGCTGGTGCCCAAGCAGGCGGACCCAGCGCGACTCGTCAGGCGAACAGGGCAGGCGGCGCGCGCGCGAGCGACGGTGCCCAGGCAGGCAGCGTGCGGGGGGCGCTCAAAAAGAGAGGGGGAAGCTCGGTGCCTGGCGCGGCGGGCGCCAGCACGGCCATCCCTGTGGGCGGGGGCAGGCCGTGGCCTTCGCCCTGCAGCAGGCAGAAGGGGCAGTGGTCGAGGTGGGCGGCGTGGGCCGGGTGTGCTGGCACTTCGCTGTCTGGCGTGGCATGCCGGCCCATGGTGTCAGGCGCCCGGTACACGATGAGCGAGGGGCCGCCCTCCCGGGTGGTGCAGACCTCCATCAGTGCCAGGGGCAGCGAAGGGCCGGCATGCAGCCAGCGCGACACCGTGGGTGCGAGCGCGCCCAGCAGCACGAGCAGGGCAGCCGTCCAGGCCAGCCAGGTGCGGTGGGTGTGTCGCAGGGTGTGAAGGGGCATGGGGGCCGAGTGTAGCCCCCGCGCTTCATTCCGGACCTTGGTAGCCGCCCTGACGGAAGGTGAGCACGAGCGTGTCGCGCCAGCCGTGTTCGCCCAGCGGCTGGATGGGCGTGGATTCATGGATGACGCGGGCGTCGTCCAGCAACAGGGTCGACCAGGGCTGCTGCAGCGTGAAGCGCACGCCATGCGGGCCGTCGGCCTCGAAGACGCGGGTCTCGCCGCCTTTGACCTGATGGCGGCCCAGCATCAGCACCGCCACGAAATCGACGCCATCGCGGTGGGCGCCTTCGGGTGTCGGCCGGCCGATGCCGCCGGCGGTGTCCACCCGAAACTGGTGGGCTTCGATGTACCAGGTGGGGGTGGCCTTGGCCTCGGCCAGCAGCAGCCCCAGTTGGGTCAGCAGGGCGCGCCAAACCGGGTGGTCACAGATCTCGGGGCGGATGGGCTCGAACCAGCGCTCGAAGCCGCCATGCAGCGCGTTGTAGGTCACGGGCTGCCAGTGGGCCCGGTGGGGCGACTGGGTCAGGGTGCCGTTGGCGGTGTCCAGCGTGAAGCAGCTGTGGCGCCGAAAGCGGTAGCGGCCGCCATCGCGCAGGTGGGGATCGGGCGGCAGGTCGTTCCAGCTGGCGTGGATGGCTTCGGTGGTGGCCTCGTCGGTGTGCAGCCAGGCCAGCAAGTCAGGGGCGTCCAGCAGGGCCCAGCCCTGGGTCTGAAGGGCCGCGGGCACTTGGCCGGGAGGGGTGGGAGTCAGGGCGTCCATGCCGTGATCGTCGCATGAACTGGCATGCGCAAAGCGGCCCCGCGGGGCCGTGGGGGCGGTGCGACAGGGCGCATGTGCAAGGACCTTGCGCCACGTCAAGCCAGGGGCCGCGGCACGGCTGCCGCACCCTGGCGCTCATCGGTTCAGAGCAGGCTCTGAAGCAGGCTGACCAGGCCGCCGGCAAGCAAGGTCAAGCCGACCAGTGCGCCCGTGACGCGCAGCATCTTCTGCTGCTGCTGCTGCTGCTGTTGCTGGGCCTGCAGGCGGGCTGTGCGGGCCTGGCTGGGTTGGGTCGGTCTTTGCGGAAAGCGGTAAGCCATGGCATCACTCATCACGAAAACGTGTGAAGGCAGTGTGACACGGCTTGGGAGGCCGTGCAAACGGCCCTCGCCAATCTCCGCGCGCAGGCGTGTGGTGTTGCGCGATCAGGCGGGTTCGCCCCGGGCTCAGACGGGCAGAACCGGGCGGGGCCGGCCATCGCGGTCGATGGCCACATAGGTCACATTGGCCTCGGTCACCTTCACCAGGATGGGCTCGGACGGGTGGCGCTCAGCCCAGACTTCCACATGCACGGTCATGGAGGTCTTGCCGACGCGTTCGATGCGGGCGTAGAAAGACAGCAGATCGCCCACCGATACCGCATTGCGGAAGACGAACTCGTTGACCGCCACCGTGGTCACCCGGCCGCGCGAGACCCGGGCGGGCAGCACGCAGCCAGCCAGGTCCACCTGCGACATGATCCAGCCGCCGAAGATGTCGCCATTGCCGTTCGCATCCTTGGGCATGGGCATCACGCGCATGACCAGTTCCATGTCGGCGTGCAGATCCGGTGGGGTCATCAGGGTGTTGGGGGGCGGGATAACGGTCATGGGGTTTCGGCTGGACAATCGGCCATCGACTTTCAATGACGGCATTGTTCCTCAATGCTGCGATCCATGCGCCGTTACGCCGCCATCTCCCCGGAGCCTGCTCCCACATCCGTCACACATTCGCGCCGTTCCGACCGCGACACCCTGGCCAGCCTGTGGCCCTATCTGTGGGCCTACAAGTGGCGGGTGATGCTGGCGCTGGCCTTCATGATCGGCGCCAAGCTGGCCAATGTGAGCGTGCCCCTGCTGCTCAAGGACCTGGTCGACACCCTCGCGCCCGAGGCGGGCAGCGCCCACGCGATGCTGGCCGTGCCGGTGGGCCTGCTGCTGGCCTACGGGCTGCTGCGCCTGTCAACCTCGGTGTTCACGGAACTGCGCGAGCTGGTCTTCGCCAAGGCCACGGAAGGCGCGGCGCGCAGCATCTCGCTCAAGGTCTTCGCCCACCTGCATGCCATGAGCCTGCGCTTTCACCTGGAGCGCCAGACCGGCGGCATGACCCGCGACATCGAGCGCGGCACCCGCGCC
>CAYPUS010000350.1:0-3772 GCA_964413815.1 uncultured Aquabacterium sp.
GTTCTATGACGAGTACAACGCCGTGCTGGACATGCCGGCCGAGTACTACCTGGACACCATCAAGACCGTCTTCCAGGACTTTGCGCTGGTCAACGGCAGCTGGAAGGTTCGCAACCCCAAGGGCAAGGAAGAGCTGGTCAAGCCGCAGGACATCAAGACGACCTCGCTGCTGACCATCGAAGGGGAACTCGACGACATTTCGGGCGCAGGCCAGACACGGGCCGCGCATGGTTTGTGCACCGGCATCCCGAAGACGCGTCAGAAGCACTACGACGTGGTCGGCGCGGGCCATTACGGCATCTTCTCGGGCCGCCGCTGGCGCGAACACTGCTACCCGGTGGTGCGCGACTTCATCCTGGCGCACAACAAGTAAGGCGCCCGCAAGCCTTTACCGAGGCCTGAAAGCCGCGGCCGATTGGCAGGTCTTGCCTGCCCCGCCGCGCGCCAATGACAGGGGGCTTGTACACTCCGGCGCCATCATGCTGGACCCCGCGCGCATCAACGACCTTCTGCCGCAGACGCAGTGCACGCGCTGCGGCTACCCCGACTGCGAAAGTTATGCGCAGGCCATCGCCCAGGGGCAGGCCGGCATCAACCAGTGCCCGCCCGGCGGTGCCGAGGGGGTGCGCCGGCTGGCCCAGGCCACGGGCCTGCCCGAGCTGCCACTCAGCTCCGAACATGGCGCCGAAGGCCCGCGCATGCTGGCCGTGATCGACGAAAGCTGGTGCATCGGCTGCACGCTGTGCATCAAGGCCTGCCCGGTCGACAGCATCATCGGCACCAACAAGCACATGCACACCGTCATCGAAGACCAGTGCACGGGCTGCGAGCTGTGCATTCCGGTCTGCCCCGTGGACTGCATCAGCCTGGTCCCGGTTCATCAGGACACGGCCACCGCGGCGCCCACCGGCTGGGCGGCATGGCCACAGCCGCTGGCCGACCAGGCTCGGCAGCGCCATGATTTCCACAAGGTGCGCGTGGTGCGCGCCAAATCCGAACAGGAGGCCCGCTTGCAGGCCAAGGCCGAGCACAAGCTGGCCAACCTGGAAGAGGCCTCGCGCATCACGGATCCGGTGGAACTGGACCACAAACGCGCGGTGATCGAGGCGGCGCTGGCCCGGGCCAGGGCAAGACGACGGGGCGAATAGGCGCCGGCGTGGCGGGTTCCAGACGGCCACAGTGGGGTTGGCAACACCCCTGTGACGCGGAGTCAACACCGTGAGGCCCGCGACCCCCAGGCCGGATCTGCCGTAAAAAGCTCAGCCGACCGGCAAACGCTTCTGTTGCGATTTGCTTGCATGATGGGCGATCCACCCCTCTTTTCTTCAGATCAGGTGGAATGAAGCCGTCAACAATCGCGGCCTTGACATGCTGATTGGCTGAACGTGACACATACCCCGATATGGGGGACTCCCCTCTGTCGCACCTGGCCCGCAATATGCATGATGAAACCGTGAGTGACCCAGCGCGTCGCTCATGAAGTGGAGATAGCCCCATGCGCGCCTTGATGAACCTTGCCATTGAACCCGCCCTGCGTCTTTTTGAGGTCTCGGCCCTGGTCGTGATCATGCCTTCGCAACAAGCGGTCAAACGGGTCCTGAAGGTGATGGCCGACACGCCAGTGGGCGCCATCCAGATCGTGCGGGACCGCTACCCCCGCTCGCGTTCGCATGAGGTGCTGTCCTGCCAGGCCCTGAGCCCGCAGATGGCCTGAACGCCTGAAGGCTGATCGGCCTGCCGCCACCCCTGCCCCGACCCTGTCTTCCCGCCCTCGCCGGGAAGGATGTGTCAGCATGACTGGCACCGCCCCTCCCCCAGGGCGTTCACGACAACAGGGTCTCACCCATGCCTTTGCCGTCCAACACGGCCGCCTTGCCATGGGCGGACCGTTTTCAAGCGGTGCGCCAGCGATCGCTTGCGCTGTGCGCCCCTCTGGCGATCGAAGACCACGTGCCGCAGCCGGTGGACTACGTCAGCCCGCCCAAATGGCACCTGGCGCATGCCACCTGGTTCTTCGAGACCCTGGTGCTGCCGCGCCTGAGGCCCGGCCTGCCGCGCCATCACCCGCGCTACGACTACCTCTTCAATAGCTACTACGAATCCCTGGGACAACGGGTGGCGCGGGCGCAGCGCGGCACGCTGAGCCGGCCCACCGTCGCTGAGATCCTGGCCTACCGCGCGCAGGTCGACGCCTGGATGCTGGCCGCCTTGCAGCAAGACGATGTGCACCAGGCCACCCTGGACCTGATCACGCTGGGTTTGCAGCACGAGCAGCAGCACCAGGAGCTTTTGCTCACCGACATCAAGTTCATCCTGGGCCACAACCCTTTGATGCCGCCCTATGCCGTGGCGGAGGTGGCCGACATCCAGCCCGCCAGGGAACACATGGGCGAGGCCACCACCCCGCTCGCCTGGCATGAAATCAAGGGCGGCACGCACGAGATCGGCCACCTTGGCGAAGGCTTTTGTTTCGACAACGAGCAGGAGCGGCACACCTGCCATCTGCGGCCCTTTCGCATCGCCAGCCGCCTGGTCAGCAACCAGGAGTACATGGCCTTCATGGCGGACGGAGGCTACCAGCGCGCCGAGTTCTGGCATGCCGAAGCATGGGACTGGCTGGCAGCCGAAGGCATCCAGGCGCCGATGTACTGGTTCCGACATCCGGACGCGCCGGGGGCATGGTGGCACTACAGCCTGGCCGGCGCCGAACCGCTGCCGCCTCACGCACCCGTGAGCCACCTCAGCCATTACGAAGCCTGCGCCTATGCGCAATGGGCGGGCGCGCGCCTGCCCACCGAGTTCGAATGGGAGGCCAGCGCACCGCGGCTCGACTGGGGGCAGCGCTGGGAATGGACGGACAGCGCCTACAAGCCCTACCCGGGCTTCAAGAAAGCCGCCGGTGCGGTCGGCGAATACAACGGCAAGTTCATGGTCAACCAGCAGGTGCTGCGTGGCGCCTCGTTTGCCACGCCGCCAGGCCATGCCCGCCCCACCTACCGCAACTTCTTCCACCCTCACCTGCGCTGGCAGTACACAGGCATCCGCCTGACGCGCGACGACTGACCCCCAACAGTGCCGCATTGGCACGGGAGACTGCCACCGATGTCGACCATCACCCTGCCCGCCATCCAGCTGGACGCCTTGCAGCAACGCGTCATCGACGGGCTGTGCAGCCCGCACAAGCACCTGCCGTCCGACTACTTCTATGACACCGAAGGCTCGCGCATCTTCCAGCGCATCATGGCCTTGCCCGAGTACTACCTCAGCCGGGCCGAGCACCGGCTGCTGACCACGCAATGGGCCGGCCTGCTCAAGGCCTGCTCGCCCGATGGCGAAGCCTTCGATCTGATCGAACTGGGCAGCGGCGACGGCAGCAAGACGATCGAGTTGTGCGCGGCCTTCGCACAGGCGGGGGCGGACTTTGCCTACCGCCCCATCGACATCTCGCGGCATGCCATCGAGAGCTTGTGCCAGCGCTTCCGCGCTCGCCTGCCCGGCCTGAAGCTGACGCCGCGCATCGGCGACTACTTTGCGGGCTGGGTGCCGCCGGCCGCGTCTTCAGCCGCGTCTTCGGCCGCGCGGGCGCCGCGTCAGGTGGCGATGTTCATGGGCAGCAATCTGGGCAATATGTCGGAAGCCGATGCGCTGGGCTTTCTGCGGCTGGTGCGCAGCCACCTGCGTGAAGGCGACGCGCTGATGCTGGGGCTGGATCTGATGAAGAACCCGCTGGCCTGGGTGAAGGTGTGCGGCGCCGAACGTGTGTCCAGCGGCG
>CAYPUS010000351.1:0-3770 GCA_964413815.1 uncultured Aquabacterium sp.
ACGAGTTCGACTTCGGCTTTGCCGTGGACTGGATGCGCAAGGACCTCGGTCTGGTGCTCGAGGAGGGGCGCAGGCTGGGCGCACGTCTGCCCGCCACGGCCCTCATCGACCAGTTCTATGCCGATGTGCAGGCCATGGGCGGCGGCAGGCTCGACACCTCCAGCCTGATCAAGCGCCTGCGCTGAAAGCGCCATGCCGCCCGGGCGGCCGGCATCAGGCCTGAGGCCTGCTTTGTGTCAGCGCGATGTCAGCGCCGCATCACGGCTTCGCAGCCGTGTCCGCTTCGCTCCCCGGTGCCGGGCGCGGCAGTTTGCGGGCCAACTCATCCTCGCTGATGATCTCCATCACCTTGATCACGCGCTTGACGCCCGAGATCGTGGCGATCAGCTCCGCGGCGCGGTTGGCTTCGCGCTCGGTCACCAGACCCATCAGGTAGACCTCACCGCGCTCGACGGTCAGGTCGAAGGCATTGGACATCAGGTCGCGGGCATCGATCAGGGTGGCCTTGACCTTGCTGGCCAGCAACACGTCGCTGGAGCGGCCCGTCAGCGAGCTGTTCATCGTCACGGCCAGTTCATTGGCCACGCTGCGCACGTTCTCCACCTGGCGCACGGCCTCGCCGACGGCCACCTTGTCCTGTTCGGTGGGCACTTCGCCGGTCAGCAGCACGACACGGTTGTAGGCGTTGACGCTCACGTGGGCGCGGTCGCCCACCACGTCACGGACGCGGTTGCCGGCCTTGATCTTGATGCCCTGATCTTCCAGTTGCATGCCGGAGGTGCGGCGGTCTGTGGCCACAAAGGCGCTACCGACCGCCGTGCCCAGCACCAGGGGGGCGCAGGCACTCAGGGTGCTGGCGGCAATGAGGAGGGCGCCAGTGCGCAGCAGGGCGGTCTTCGCAAGTCGTCGTGTCACTCGTCTTCTCCAAGCAAATGGGTGTCCACGGCAGAGCACAGGCCGTGCAGGGCCAGCCAGCCGATGGCAAACAGGGTTTCGGGGCGCGAGCCGGGCAGGGGCACCCAGACATCGGTGTCGCGCAACAAGGGGCCCAGGGTGCGCGCTGCCTCACCGGTGAAGGCGATCAGCGTCAGGTCTTGCTCGCGCGCCACCTCGGTGGCCGCCAGCAGTTCGGCTTCCTCGCGCTCGAGCGAGAAGGCCAGCCACACGTCGCCCGGCTGACCCAGCGCGCGCAGCTGCTGGGCCAGGCTGGTGTGGGCGCCGCCGTGGGGCGGTGTCAGTGCGACGGCTGCCAGGGGCGGGCGCTCGCGGCCGGTGCCGCCCACCAGCAGCGTGGCGGCGTGCTCGGCCAGCCAGGAGGCCTCGGCCTCGCCCGCGCACAGCACCTTGCCACCCGAGGTGATGGTGTGCATCACGGCCTGCGCGGCGTAATTGAGCTGCTGCGTCAGTCTCTCTGAAGACTGGTAGAGCCAGTCTGCGGCCGCCAGCAAAGGTTGCTGCAGCGCGGTCTGCTGAAAATGGGAATCCGGCATGGCGCGGATGATAGGGCAATGCGCAGGGGGAATCCCGCATCGGGCGGCCGATGGCAGGTGAAGAAATGTAGTGAGGCCTCAGGATGCGTCGAAGGCCGCCGGGATCCACTGCAGCGCATCGCCATCGATGGCCACCACGTCGAAACGGCACGGCGGCCAGTTGCGCAGCGACATCAGGTAGTGGCGCGCCCCAAGGATGCACCGTTGCTGCTTGCCGCGCGTCACCGAGGCCGCCGCGCCGCCATGGGCCAGGCTTGCCCGCTGGCGCACCTCGACGAAGACCAGGGTGCCGTCTTTTTCGTCGCGCATGATCAGGTCCACCTCGGCCCCACGTGCGCCGGGGCCGCGCGCCACCCGATAATTGCGCTCGACCAGCGTCAGCCCTTGCGCCAGCAAATGGGCGAGGGCGCGGTCTTCTCCTTCATCTCCGCGGGATTTCGTCGTGACCTTTGATGCCAACATGCTGCTCCAGGCGGCTCACCAGGTGGCCGGCAGCCAGCAGTATCCCAAAGGTGCGCTCTACCTGGTGGCCACACCGATCGGCAACCTCGCCGACATCAGCCTGCGCGCCGTGCAGGTGCTCAGCCTGGTCGACGCCGTCGCCTGCGAAGACACCCGTGTCAGCGGCCAGCTGCTGCGCCACATGGGCCTGGACAAGAAGCTGCTCGCGCTGCACCAGCACAATGAACTGGCCGGCGCGCAAGGCGTCATCGCGCTCTTGCAGCAAGGTCAGCGCGTGGCCTATGTCAGCGATGCGGGCACACCCGCCGTCTCCGACCCGGGCGCCCACCTTGTCGCGGCCGTCCAGGCGGCCGGCCTCACGGTCGTGCCCCTGCCAGGCGCCAGCAGCGTCACCACCGCCCTGAGCACCGCTGGCGACGCGGCGGCCAACGGCTTTCGCTTCGTCGGTTTCCTGCCCTCCAAGGGGGCCGCGCGCCTGACGGTCTTGCGGGAAGCCCTTGGCCAGGCGCACAGCGTCGTGCTTTTCGAGGCCCCCCACCGCATCGAGGAACTCGCGCGCGAGCTGGCCGAGGTGCTGCCCGCCGGGCGGCTCACGGTCTGCCGCGAACTCAGCAAGCAGTTCGAAGAAATCGCCACGCTGGACATCGCGGCCTGGCCCGCCTGGCTGCAGGCCCACCCCAACCGCCAGCGCGGCGAATTCGTCCTCGTCGTGCATGCCGTGCCCCAGGAAGCCAGCCCCCAGGTGCTGCCGCCCGCCATGGACGCCATCCTGCGGGAGCTGGTGCGCCACCTCCCCGTCAAACAGGCGGCGGGCCTCGTCGCCGATGCCGCAGGATGGCCCCGCAAGGCGCTCTACGACCTGGCGCTGCAACACCGACAGCAGGAAGACCCCGAGGACTGAGCCCCTGCGATCCGCCTGACAATCTCGGCAACTTCAAGCAAACAAGGAGAAGCCGATCATGCAAGCGCGTACCTGGATTGCGGTCGGGTCGGCCGTGCTGCTGATTGCCGCGGCAGGCTGGCTGGCCACGAGGCCGCCTGCCGAAGACGACGCAGCCGAGCCCTACGCGGCCGCGCCCACCCTCCCCTCCAGCCCGGCCGAGTTGACGCCGGACTTGGTCAGAGCCCGCCTGTTCGAGCAGGGCGCCCTGTCGGGCACCGAGCCGGCCGGTGACTGGTGCGTCCACGAAGCGCAGTTGCGCCCCTGCCTGGACCTGCGCAGACGCTTTGAGTCCTACATCCTCGCCGTGGGGGAGGGCGAGCCCGCCGAGATCCGCAAGCTGCTGGTCGACGAGGCCCGCAAGGCCCATGGCGACAAGCTGGCCGCGCAGATCGCCGCGCTCTGGGACCAGTACTGGGTGCTGCGCACCCATGAATGGCGCCACAAGCTCGACCCTGCTGACCTGCGCACCTGGGGCGCGGCCTTCGAGGAGCAGCGGGAGGTGCGCGAGCGCCTTCTGGGCCCCGAATGGGCCGAGGCCTTCTACGCCGAAGAAGACAGGCGCTTCAATGCCTATCGCGAGCAACTCCACCACGGCCCGCAATCCGGCGCCAGCATGCCTACAATGAAGCCATGATCGCCGTCGACGCCACCATCGCCCGCCTCCAGACCGCACGCGAACTCCTGCTCGCCCCCTACGGTCTGGACGAGTCCACCCTGCTCAAGGCCCTCAAGGTCATCACCGAACACCGCGTCGACGATGCGGACCTGTACTTCCAGTACACCCGCAGCGAGGGCTGGAGCCTGGAAGAGGGCATCGTCAAATCCGGCAGCTTCGGCATCGACCAGGGTGTGGGCGTGCGCGCCATCCATGGCGA
>CAYPUS010000352.1:0-3762 GCA_964413815.1 uncultured Aquabacterium sp.
ACAGCGGGCGAATCGGGCGGTCGATCAGGCGGCTGGTCAGCGTTTCCAGCTCGCTGGGCTTGGCTTCGCGCTTGAAGAAGCTGCCGGGGATCTTGCCGGCGGCGTAGGTCTTCTCGATGTAGTCGACGGTCAGGGGGAAGAAGTCCTGGCCGGGCTTGGCGTTCTTGGCGCACACCACGGTGGCCAGCACCACGGTGCCTTCGATGTCGACGATCACGGCGCCGCTGGCTTGACGGGCCACTTCACCCGTTTCCATCACGACGGTGCGGCCGCCCCATTGGAAGCTCTTGGTGACTTTGTTGAACATGGTCATGGATGTGTTCTCCGGTTTACGTTTGAGGGCCGCGCGGCCCCGTGTTTGCCGTCACTCTGTCGCGATGCCATTCCAGCGGGACTGGATGCCAGAGGGGTGATCAACCCCGTTGGAATGACACAGCGATCGCTCGATGGAGCGCCGGCGCGAGTTATGAAAACGATGGGAAAAGGACGTAATAGGGATGCGGAAAGACAAAAAGCCTGTGCTGGGGAGAACCAGACAGGCTTTTTGTCGTCATGCCCCGATTACTTGCGCAGGCCCAGCTTGGCGATCAGCGCAGCGTAACGGTCGAAGTCATTGCCCTTGAGGTAGTCGAGCAGCTTGCGACGACGGCTGACCATGCGCAGCAGGCCGCGACGACCGTGGTGGTCCTTCTTGTTGGCCTTGAAGTGGGGGGTCAGTTCGTTGATGCGAGCGGTCAGCAGAGCCACTTGCACTTCGGGAGAGCCGGTGTCAGCTTGGCCACGGGCGTTGGCCTTGATGATCTCAGCCTTGTTGATGTCAGCGACGGACATGGTGTTTCCTATCAAAAACAGGTGCAGACCAAGCCGCCTGCTCGCCTTTTCGCCAGACATGGCGCCCAGGAACAACAGGTGGATCGGTTTCTGCGTTGGACTTGCGGCGCCAGGTGAAACCGACCCGGGCCGTGCGATGCGCCGCCATACAAAAAAGCGGCAGCCGGTAAGTATAGCCGAATTCGGCCCCAAAAGGGGGCGCCAAGCCTCAGCCGATGTCCGCCAGGTCCCAGCGCGGCTTCACATCGAAGGCGGGGGCCAGGGTTGGCGCCGCGCGTCCGGCCTGCAGGCGCATCGCCGCGGCCAGGGCGATCATGGCGCCATTGTCCGTGCACAGGTGCAACTCGGGGTAGTGCACCTGGATGCCGCGCCGCGCGCAGGCCTGGTCGAGCTGCTCGCGCAACAGCCGGTTGGCGCCCACGCCGCCGGCCACCACGATCCGCTTGAGCCCGGTTGATTTGAGCGCCGCCAGCGACTTCTTGACCAGCACCTCGACGATGGCAGCCTGGGTGGAGGCCGCCAGATCGGCCAGGACCGGCTGCTGCCCCGGATCGGCCAGCAACTGCGGCTGGTCCAGCAGGCCCAGCTTGAGCAGGTGCGTGCGCACCGCCGTCTTCAGGCCCGCGAAGGAAAAGTCCAGGTTGCCGGCATGAAGCATCGGCCGGGGCAGATCGAAGGCATCCGCCCTGCCCCCGGTCGCCATCTTGGCCAGATGCGGCCCGCCGGGGTAAGGCAGGCCCATCAGCTTGGCGGATTTGTCGAAGGCCTCGCCGGCCGCGTCGTCGACCGTTTCCCCCAGCAGTTCATAGCGCCCGACACCGTCGACGCGCATCAACTGGGTGTGCCCGCCCGACACCAGCAGGGCCACAAAGGGAAATGTGGGCGGATCGGCGGACAGGAAGGGTGACAGCAGATGGCCTTCCAGGTGGTGAACGCCCAAAAGCGGCTTGCTCAAGGCCGCACCCAGTGCGCAGGCCACGCCCGCGCCCACCAACAGTGCACCGGCCAGACCCGGCCCGCGCGTGTAGGCGATCAGGTCCACGTCGGCCATGGCCTTGCCGGCTTCGGCGAGCACCTGCCGGGCCAGCGGCACCACCCGGCGGATGTGGTCGCGCGAGGCCAGCTCGGGCACCACGCCGCCGTAGGCCTGGTGCATGTCGATCTGGCTGTGCAGCGCATGGGCCAGCAGGCGGGGGGCGCCCTGCGGGGGCAGCAGCACCAGGGCCAAGCCGGTTTCGTCGCAGGAGGACTCGATGCCCAGGATCAGGCGCCCGCCCCCGCTCGCGGCGGCCTGCGCACCCTCACTCGAAGCAGAGGACAAAACGGACGCATCAGGGATATCGGGCCTCGATTCATGGGCCGAATCCGACGCCGAATCTGGTGCGGATTCAAGGGCCAAACCAGGGGCCGAAGGAAGAACGGAAAGCGCAGCGGGGGACATCCTCCCAGTGTAGAACGCCACACACATCCACGCTGGAGGCGCGCCGGGGGCGGCGCATTTGTTGCATGATCGAGGACATGATTGCCTTGCAAGATGCGCAACGACTCCGCGTCGTGATCGTTCTGCCCGTGACCTTGTCCATCGAGCCCGATGACGAGGAGGTGGCCGAGGTCGAACGCAGCCGCATCCTGCGCATCGCGCTGCTGGAGGCCGGCTACAACGTGGTCGCCACCCTGCCTGGCGACCGCTTCCTGCCTGCCCGCCTGAGCGAGATCCAGCCCGACCTGATCGTGGTGGATGCCGAATCGCAGGGCCGCGACATCCTGGAGCACGTGGTGATGGCCACGCGCAACGAGCGCCGCCCCATCGTGCTGTTTTCTGCCGAGGACGACACCAGCTACCTGCGCAAGGCCATCGCGGCCGGCGTCTCGGCCTATATGGCGGCCGGCACCCCTACCGAGCACATCAAGCCGGTGCTGGAGGTGGCCATGGCCCGCTTCCAGCATGAAGAAGAACTTCGCCGCGAACTGGCCGATGCCCGCAACCAGCTCGAAGAGCGCAAGGTCGTGGACCGCGCCAAAGGCATGCTCATGGCCCGCCAGGGGCTGAGCGAGCAGGAAGCCTATGCGCGCCTGCGCAAGGCCGCCATGGACAAGGGCATCAAGCTGGCCGACGTGGCCCAGCGCCTGATCGACGCGGCCGACCTGCTGGGCTGATTCTTCCCCGCCCTGCCGCGATGTGGGGCGCACCAGCTCGGTCATCGGGCGTGTCTTGACACGCCCAGCGCTGCTCGCCGCGGTGCGCCCACACACCATCACTGTGCGTCCCCGCCATTGAACGCGCTGGCACGCCCCTTGCGTTGATCAGCTCAAGCAAGGTCAACGGCGATCTTGCGTGCCTTGGGTGCCCAATGACGGGCCCCGAGCTTCCGGCAAAGGTGTCATCGGCATGCGTGCCCGTCTTCGTGACGAGGCCGCGTGGCGACGACACCTTTTTTGTTTTTTGACAGGAAAGCTTCGCACCATGAACTCGCAGGATCTGAAAATGACCCGCCGCACCATCTTGAAGACCGCAGCCGCTGCCAGCGCAGTCGGTGTCGTGCCCGGACTCCAATCGGCTGTGTGGGCCGCAGGCTCGGACAAGCCTGAACTGGAAGAGGTCAAGATCGGCTTCATCCCCCTGACCGACTGCGCCTCCGTCGTGATGGCTTCGGTCCTGGGCTTCGACAAGAAGTACGGCGTCAAGATCATTCCCTCCAAGGAAGCCTCGTGGGCGGGCGTGCGCGACAAGCTGGTCAATGGCGACCTGCACATGTCGCATGTGCTGTATGGCCTGATCTACGGCGTCCACATGGGCACCGCGGGCCCCAAGAAGGACATGGCAGTGCTGATGTCCCTCAACAACAATGGCCAGGCCATCACCCTGTCCAAGACACTGGCCGACAAAGGCGCCGTCGACGGCCCTTCCCTGGCCAAGCTGATGGCCAAGGA
>CAYPUS010000353.1:0-3761 GCA_964413815.1 uncultured Aquabacterium sp.
CCCTTGGGGTTGCCCGTCGTGCCCGAGGTGTAGTTCAGGCTGATGGCCTGCCACTCGTCCTTGGGCATTTGCCATGCGAAATCCGGGTCGCCGCCAGCCACGAACTCGTCATAGGTGAGGCTGCCGATGCGCTCGCCCTTGCCGGTGTAGAGCACGTCGGTCGCGTCGATCACCAGGATCTCGCGCTTGGCCGTGCGTTCCGCCAGGGCGCGCGTCATCACGCCCGAGAACTCGCTGTCGACGATGACGACCTTGGCCTCGCCGTGGTCGAGCATGAAGGCCAGCGCCTCCGCGTCCAGGCGGGTGTTCAGGGTGTTGAGCACGGCGCCCGACATGGGGATGCCGAAGTGGGCTTCGACCATGGGGGGCGTGTTGGGCAGCATCACCGCGACGGTGTCGCCCAGGCCGATGCCGCGTTGACTCAAAGCGCTGGCCAGTTGACGGCAGCGCGTGTAAGTCTGGGACCAGGTCTGCCGCAGTTCACCGTGGATGATGGCAAGCTTGTCGGGATAGACCCGCGCACTGCGCTCGATGAAGGACAGAGGGGTGAGCGCCGCGAAGTTCGCCTCGTTGCGTGGCAGGTCTTGTTC
The DNA here is from genome assembly GCA_964413815.1 of uncultured Aquabacterium sp. GTDB lineage: Bacteria > Pseudomonadota > Gammaproteobacteria > Burkholderiales > Burkholderiaceae_C > Aquabacterium. Next base: position 591 of record CAYPUS010000353.1, read on the forward strand.
GAAGATGTTGGCCATGTTCGTCTCCTGGATTCGAGGACGACATCCTGCCGCAGAAATCAGCACCTCAAAGCAGAAATCCGCGTCAAGTGGTGAAAAGGAACGGGGTCCATTTCGTCTCACGTTTGGTGCATGACGCTCAAGGTTCTACCACGATACGAATGCGCACGCCCTGCAAACTGACCACCTGACCAGCGCGGATTTTGGCGGTCTTGCGCAGCTCATCCTGGCCGTCGACCTGCACGCGGCCCTCGGCCACCATGGTTTTGGCGCGCCCGCCGCTTTCCGCGAGGCCGCAGGCCTTGAGCAGGCTGTCAAGGGTGATGTACTCGCCGCGGAGCGGGAAGGTGATCTGCTGAAGGGAGGCCATGGCAATAAGGGGGGTGCAGATGGGTGAATAGGACGCCGCCGGGCGCGCCGCTCATGCACAATCACGGAAATTGTGACGGGGCGTGTTTTCAGAATGCCCGCGGATGCGCGAGGGCGCCGGCCCCCGTATTGTCCAGCCCCGCCGCGCCATGGATTCCTTCTCATGAAAAGAACCGATCTGGTCAAGAACCTGGCACTCAAGATCCGAGGTCAGATGCAGCAGGCGCCCGTTCCCTCGCGCTTTGGCGCGGCCGCCGATGCCGTGCTGGACAAACGTGAGCAGCGCAAGCGCGACCAGGCCGCGGGGCTGGTGCCCTTTGCCGTGAAGTTGCACAATGATTTGATCGGGCAACTGCGGGACAAGGCCGCCCAGGATGGCGTCGGCCTCAACGAATTGACGGCCCGCTTGATCCAGGCGGGCCTGGATACCCAAGCGCAGCCGGTCAAGGAAGTGGCCGCCAAAAAAGTGGCCGCAAAGGTCGCCGCAAAGAAGGTCGCCGCAAAGAACGTCGCCGCAAAGAAGGTCGCGGCCAAGAAGGTGACAGAACAAGTGGCAGACAAGGTGGCAGAGGCGTCCGGCAAGGTCGCCAGGAAGGCTGCTCCCAAAACCGATAAATCGAGAAAGTGACAGGAGAGCAGCCATGAGCCGAGTCAAGATGCACCTTGTCGACCCCAAGACGGGCGAGTCCGATCCCGAAGAAATCCACCGCGTGTTCGAGTCCCAGCTGGCGACCTCGCTGGCCTGGCGCGAATCCACGGTGGCCGAGCGCATCGCGCGCCTCAAGCAGTTGCGCGCCGCGATGATGGCGCGCCGCGAAGACTTCTACAAAGCCTTCCTGCTGGACTACCGCAAGCCCGCCCCGGAAGTCGAGGCCACCGAATTCATGCCGGTGCTCGACGAGATCCGCCACGCCATCGCCAATCTGAAGAAGTGGGCCCAGCCCCGCCGCGTGTGGCCCACCGTGACCACCGCGATGACCAAGAGCTGGATCGAATACCAGCCCCGCGGCCGTTGCCTGATCGTCGCGCCCTGGAACTTTCCGCTGAACCTGTGCTTCGGGCCGCTGGTGTCGGCCCTGGCCGCAGGCAACACCGTCATCCTCAAGCCTTCCGAGATGACGCCGGCCGTCAGCGCCGTGATGGCCGAGGTCATCGCCAAGGTGTTCCGCTCCGACGAGGTGGCCCTGTTCGAAGGCAGCCTGCCCACCTCCCAGGTGCTGCTCGACCTGCCTTTCGACCACATCTTCTTCACCGGCTCGCCGGCCGTGGGCAAGGTCGTGATGGCCGCTGCCGCCAAGCACCTGACCAGCGTGACCCTGGAGCTGGGTGGCAAGTCGCCCGTCATCGTCGACGAGACGGCCGATCTGAAGCTGTCGGCCCAGACGGTGCTGTGGGGCAAGTTCACCAACTGCGGCCAGATTTGTGTGGCGCCTGACCACCTGTTCGTGCACGAGTCGGTCAAGGACAAGTTCATCGCCGCCTGCCGCGAGGTGATCGCCGAGCGTTTCGGCCAGACGCCCGAGGCCCTGCGCCAGAACCCCGACTTCGCGCGTGTGATCAACCAGCGTCACACCCAGCGCATCGCCGGCCTGCTGCAGGACGCCAAGGACAAGGGCGCCAAGGTCATCATCGGCGGTGACGTCGACATCGCTGGCTGCTATGTGGCCCCCACGCTGATCGAGCAGGTGCCGGCCGACGCGCACATCATGTCCGAAGAGATCTTCGGCCCCGTGCTGCCGGTGATCACCTACCGTGACCTCGACCAGGTCGTGCGCCAGATCAACGCCGGACCCAAGCCGCTGGCGCTGTACGTCTTCAGCCGCAATGACAAGCGCACACGTGCGCTGATCGGCCGCACCAGTTCGGGCGGCGTGGCGATCAACCATGTGGTGCTGCACTACGCCCACGGCAACCTGCCCTTCGGTGGCGTGAACAACTCGGGCATCGGCAACGCGCACGGCGAGTTCGGCTTCAAGGCTTTCTCGCACGAGCGGGCGGTGCTCAAGTCCGGCCCCGTCCTGATGGCCCGGATGTTCTTCCCGCCTTACACCGGCCTCAAGCGCAAGCTGATCCGCCTGGTCGTGGATTCGCTGCGCCTGCCTTCGCCCTTTTGAGCGCATGGCCGCGATGCAAATGGATTGTCAAAGGGTATATCCCCAGGGCTGAATGCGGCCTTGGGGTACCGGACATTGACCGCTTTCGCCCCTACAATGTGGCGCGTCTTGGGCTTGCCCGGGCTGCTTGAAATGGTCCCAGCCCGCCTCCTGGCGGGTTTTTTGCATCCAAGAAGTCTGTGGACATCTTCATTCAACAACTGATCAACGGCCTGGTGCTGGGCAGCATGTATGCGCTGGTCGCACTGGGCTACACGATGGTCTACGGGATCATCAACCTCATCAACTTCGCCCATGGCGAGGTGCTGATGGTGGGGGCCCTCGTCAGCTGGACGGTCGTCACCTGGCTCGAGAACAGCGGCCTGCCGGGCTGGGCCTTGCTGGCGCTGTCGCTGCTCATCGCGATGCCGGTGTGCATGGCGCTGAACTTCCTGATCGAAAAGCTTGCCTACCGGCCATTGCGCGATGCGCCGCGCCTGGCGCCGCTGATCACCGCCATGGGCATGTCGCTGATGCTGCAGACGCTGGCGATGATCATCTGGAAGCCCGACTACAAGCCCTTCCCGATCCTGCTCAACGACGAGCCCTACGACATCATGGGGGCCTCGATCAACCTGGTCCAGATCCTCATCCTGTCGGTGACGGCGGTGACGTTGGCGGGCCTGATGCTCCTGATCAATGGCACCAAGCT
>CAYPUS010000354.1:0-3733 GCA_964413815.1 uncultured Aquabacterium sp.
CAAGCTGCAGCCGGAAGACGGCCTGGAGCTGCACCTGCTGGCGGCCAAGGGCTCGGTGGCCTCTGCGAGCGTGGGGTCGGCCACCATGCAGGAAACACTCTCACCGGTGTCTCTGGACCTGGATTTCGACAAGGCCTTCCCGACCGATCGCGTGGGCGCCTACGAACGCATGCTGCTCGATGCCCTGGCCGGCCGGCTCAACCTGTTCGTGCGCTCGGACGAACAGGAGCAGGCCTGGCGCTGGGTGGAACCGGTGCTCACGACCTGGGAGCGCGACCCCAACGGCCTGCGCAGCTACACCGCGGGCAGCTGGGGGCCGCCGGCCGCCAGCGCTCTGGTGGCGCGGGACGGTTTTGCCTGGCCCGAAGAAAGCTGAAATGGAAAAGGCCCCGACAAAGCGGGGCCTCAGCCTCTGTGACGCCAAGCGGCTTCAGGCGGACTGCAGCAGCCCGTCGACCCCATAGAGCTTGGCCAGGTCCGTCAGCTTGGGTGGCAAAGATTGCACCCCGAAGGCACGCCCCTTGGCACGGGCCATGCGCTGGCATTCCAAGAGCACGGCCAGTGCGCTGGAATCGAACTGCTTGAGCGCCGAGCCGTCGACCGTGAGCATGGCGGCTTCGGTGTTGCCCTGCGCAGCGGCCTGATCCAGCGTCTGCGTGAACAGGCGCAGGACATGGGGCACTTCGGCATGGGTGATGACGGCGGGCAGCAACAGCATGGCGGGGCCTTGATCGGTCGGTCGACGCGGGGATCGGGTGGGCTATCTCAAGCAGATATCAGGCGGGCATCAAGCGGGCAATCAAGCAGGCTTTTTGGCGGCCAGTTGCTTGTTGCGCTCGACCAGCTTGGCGATCAGGCCATCGATGCCGGATGCATTGACCTCCTGCGCGAAGCTGCTCTGGTAGGTCTGGACCAGCCATGCGCCCAGCACGTTGACGTCGTAGATCTTCCAGCTGTCACCGGCCTTTTCCAGGCGGTAGTCGAGCTGGATGGGGTCACCCTTGCCACGCACAATGGTGCGCACGATGACCTCGGTGTCCTCCGGGCGCGAGCGCATGGGCTTGAACTCGACCGTCTGGTCCTTGATCTGCGAGGCAGCGCCGGCATAGGTGTAGATCAGCAGGGTCTTGAACTCTTCCTGCAGGCGGGCCCGCTGCTCGGGCGTGGCCTGACGCCAGCCACGGCCCACGGCCGAAGCGGTCATGCGCTGGAAGTTCACGTAGGGCATGATCTTGGTGTCCACCACCTGGACGACCCGGCGGATGTCGCCGGACTGGATCGCCTTGTCGCTCTTGACCGTGCTCAGCACATCGGCGGTGATGGTCTTGATGAAACCATCCGGGGTCTTGAGGTCGGCGGGCGCCGGGGCCGCTGTTGCGGGGGCCGCGCCCTCAGCGGCATGCGCGCCCATCGGCACGGCGACGAAGGCCGTGATCGCGGCCAGCGACACGGCGGACGAGGCCAGCAGGCGTTGCGCGAACGAAGTCAAAGCAGTCTGAGCGGTCATGGATATCCTTTCTGAACGCATCAAGGCCTTTAACGCGGCAAGTCTGCCAAGCGTGGACCGGAATGCGGGAAATATGGGGAATATTGCCTGTTCAGCAGCATGCACCTGAGCCCCGAGCGCGGTCTGTCAGGCACGTCTGACACCTCAGGCGTCAGGGGCCGAAGCACCCGAAGCACCCGCTGGCGGCGCGGCGGGCACGGGCGCCACGGCTGCGGTTTCCGAAACCGCAGCGGCTGCAGGGGCGGCGTCGGAAGCTGCGTCGGGAGCCGTCTCTTCTGCGGCCTTCGGATCCGCGTCCGAGCCGGCCTCTTGCGAACCATCGTCGTAAGGCGCATAGGCCTCTTCGTCGGGCTCCGGGGGGTTGCCTTCGTAGATCAGGTTCTGCCTGCGCTGCAGGTAGGCATCGCGGATGAAGGCGTACTTGTCCAGGGCCACATCGCTGAGCAGGTTGGTGGCATCAAGCAAGTTGGCCCGCAGGTTCACGCCCTGCCACACGCGCAACAGGTTTTCCTGCCGGGGCGTGTCGCCCACCGACGAGGCGGAGAAATACATGTCCGCAGGCATGCCCAGCGAGTCGCGCACCGTCGACGGGCCGAGCACGGGCCAGACGATGTAGGCGCCAGGGCCTGCGCCCCACACGCCGAAGGTCTGCCCCAGGTCCTCGTTGGGACGGTCGAGCTGCATGGGCGTGGCCAGGTCGATCAGGCCGAACAGGCCCAGGGTCGAGTTGATGGACACGCGAATGATGCCGTGCGTGCCATCGTTGAAGCGCCCTTGCAGGAACAGGTTGATCGTGGACCAGACGTCCTTGATGTTGTTGACGAAGTTCGTGAAGCCGATGCGCACCGGCTCGGGCGTCACATTGCGGTAGCCGGTGGCCACGGGCTTGAGCACATTTTCGTCGAGCGACTCGTTGAAGGAGAAGACCTTGCGGTTCCAGGATTCGATCGGGTCGGGGTTCTGCGCGGTCGCGCAGCCTTGCAGCAAGGCCACGGCGAGCAGGCTCGCGCCCAGGATCGCGGCGCGGGGCCGCAGCGCGGATCGGGGCGTCACTTCCCGCCCTCCTTATCGGTCGGTGCGGGGCCTTCGGCGGCTTTGCTGTAGAGGAACTGGCTGATCAGGTTTTCCAGCACCATGGCCGATTGCGTGCTCTTGATCACGTCGCCGGCGGCCAGATTGGTTTCCTCATAGCCCGGCTCCAGGCCGATGTACTGCTCGCCCAGCAGGCCTGCCGTCAGGATCTTGGCCGAGCTGTCCTTGGGGAACTCGACGCCGTTGTTCAGCGCGATGTCGACCTGGGCCTGATAGGTCTTGGTGTCGAACACGATGGACTTGACGCGCCCCACCACCACGCCAGCGCTCTTGACCGCGGCCTGGGGCTTGAGCCCGCCGATGTTGTCGAAACGGGCGATGACGGTGTAGCCGCTGTCGAAGGACAGCGTCAGCAAATTGCCAGCCTTGAGGGCCAGGAACAGGATGGCGGCCGCGCCCAGCAGCACGAACAGGCCCACCCATACATCGGTCTTGGATTTCTGCATTTCCTAATCCTTCTCGCGCTCTTGTATCGCGCTGTCTATCGCTGTCTTGTCGTGTTCCGTCTGGTCAGATCGAGAACATCATGGCCGTCAGGACGAAGTCCAGCCCGAGCACGGCCAGCGAAGCCATCACCACCGTGCGCGTGGTCGCCAGCGAAACGCCTTCGGGCGTGGGCTTGCATTCATGGCCCTGCAACAGGGCGATGAAGGTGACGGTGATGCCGAACACCAGGCTCTTGAGCATGCCGTTGCCGACATCGGCCCAGACGTCCACGCCGCTTTGCATCTGCGACCAGAAGGCGCCCTGGTCGACGCCGATGAGGACGACCCCCACCAGCCAGCCGCCCAGGATACCCACGGCCGAGAACACCGCCGCCAGCAAGGGCATGGCGATCACGCCACCCCAGAAACGGGGCGCGAGCACACGCTGGATGGGGTCGACCGCCATCATCTCCATCGCGGCCAGTTGTTCGCCCGCCTTCATCAGGCCGATGCCCGCAGTCAGCGCCGTGCCGGCCCGCCCGGCAAACAGCAAGGCGGCCACCACCGGGCCCAACTCGCGCACCAGCGAGAGCGCCACCATCAATCCCAGCGCCTCGCTTGAACCATAGCGCTGCAGCACGTAGTAGCCCTGCAGGCCGAGCACGAAGCCGACGAGGTTGACGAGGGCGACCCGTCCGCTGGCGACGAT
>CAYPUS010000355.1:0-3720 GCA_964413815.1 uncultured Aquabacterium sp.
TGCGCCGATTCCTTGGCGGCCTTGAGGGCGGCCTCGGTCTGCTTGCGCGCCGTGACGTCGTTGATGAGGGCGAAGTATTGGTCCTCGTCCTCGTGATCGAGCCGGATCAGCATGATTTCGGCATCGAACTCGGTGCCGTCGAAGCGGTGGTGACGCCATTCGAAACGCAAGGCCTTGGTGCTGCCGCTGCGCTTGTAGTCGTCCAGCAAGTTCTGGGCGGCCTCGGCGCTGTGGCGGCCATCGGGCTGGTATGCCGGTGTCAGCCGGCTGTCCCAGGGGCGCACGCCTTCCAGCTCCGAATAGGTGCGCGCACCATAGAGCTTGAGCGTCATCGGGTTGCAGCGCAGGAAGCCGCGCTCGCGATGGACGAAGAAGAAGCCGCAGGAAGCATGATCGAAGGCGGCCTCGAAACGCAGCTCCGCCTTGCGCCGGTCGGTCACATCCAGCCAGTAGCCGTCGTACACGGTGTCTCCGTTGGGAGCGGTGGCCACCGCGCAGTTCGTGCCCACCCAGCGCTTGCGTCCCTCGATCTTGAGCATGAATTCGGTGGGCTGCGTGGGCGGATGCCCATCCGCGCCGCTGAGTTGCCACAGCCAGTCGCTGCGCTCGCCCAGGTCGTCCGCCTCGAGGCCGAACAGTGCTTTGACGCCTTGGCCGATGTAGGCGAAACGGCCGCGCCCATCGGGGGCCACCCGGTAGCGGAACAGGGTCAGGGGCAGGGCACGGGTCATCTCAAGCGTTTCGACGCGGGCCAGATCGATGGCGTCTTTGCGTTCCTTGCGGCGGAAGGTGGCCCACAGGGCGATCCAGCCTGCGGCCAGGAGCGTCACGCAGGCCATCAGGGTCGACGCCCGGATGGCCTGTTCCTGGCTCAGCGACGCGACGACCCACAGGGCATAGGGATACTGCCCCAGAGGCCGGCTCTCCAGCAGGTGCCGGGTCCCCCCGATGTCCATGCCGCGGACCTGCTGTCTGCCGATGGACAAGGTGATGGGCTGCCATGTCAAGCGCCGGGGCACTTGCAGGTAGATGCCCAGCATGTCCTGCTCGCGCCCCGAGATGGCGGGCGCGCCGGGCACCTGGTGCAGCAGGTAGGTCGGCCGGTTGCCGGCCACGACCACGCCCAGCTCATCAACCACCAGCAAGGTGCGCTGGAGCGTGTCGCTGAAGAGGCGGGCCATGGCTGCCGGATCCGTCTTGAGCGTGAGGACGCCCAGCGCCTTGCTGCCCTCCGATACGCGCGCCGTGAAATTGAAGCCGGGCTTGCGGCTGACGCTGCCCATCACGAACTGGAAGCCGGCGCCGCTTTCCAGCGCCTGGGTGAAGTAGGCCCGCCTGTGCGAGTTCGAGCCGATGGTGCTCGTGGCCTTGTCGTGGAAAGCGCTGTCGGCCACCGAGGTGCCGTGCACGTCCTGCAAGATGGCCTGGGTGATCTGGAAGTCTCGCACGATCCGCTCCAGCCGTTGGTTCAACTCCTGAACATCGGGCCGAGCGGACAGCATGGCGTGGAGCCGAGCCCGGTCTTGCGCGCCGACATGCGCCGAATCGGGCACCATGTGCTGGTTCAGCAGGGCGGCGACATTGGGCTGCCGGGACAACACCTGGGACAGCGCTGCCAGCGAGCGGAAATGGTTCTCCATGTTCTCCTGCAGGCTGTCGATGCGCATGAGGGCGCCGCGCCGCACCTCGGCGCGGTAGCTGTCCAGCCGAAAATCCAGCGTCCACCATCCACCCACCACGATGCAGCCCAACCAGAGGAGGCCGGCCAAGGCGAGGCGGCGACCGAGCAGCCTGAGCCTGGTCAGAAGGGTGGATACGTCCTGAATCATGGGCATTCCTGTTTTTTGGCCACTGTTCTAGCAGAGGCCCGACGCCCCGCCAAATCCAGATGCAGATAAGGGGCAGGGCCGAGCAAAAATGCTGTGGCTTTGTGACGCGGTGCGCCACGGTGCAATGAAAATGGTTTAACGGGTGTCGTCCAGGTCGGGAATGTGATTGGTGGCAAAATCAGCCCTTTCCTCCACGTTCCGATCCCATGAGCGAAGCCGTCGTCATCAGTGGCACTGGTCTGTACCAGCCGCCCCACATCATCACCAATGCGGAACTGGTCGCATCGTTCAACGCCTATGTCGACCGTTACAACGCCGAGCACGCCGCGGAGATCGAAGCGGGCACGCGCCCGGCGCTGGCGCACTCCAGCGTCGAGTTCATCGAAAAGGCCTCCGGGATCAAGCAGCGCTATGTGATGGAGAAGGAAGGCATCCTCGACATCAACCGCATGTACCCCCGCCTTCAGGAGCGGCCCGATGACCAGCTCTCGCTGATGGCCGAGATCGCCGTCGACGCCGCCAAGAAGGCCCTGGCCCAGGCCGGCAAGACCGGCGCGGACGTCGACGCGGTGATCTGCTCTTCGGCCAATATGCAGCGCGCCTATCCGGCCATGGCCATCGAGATCCAGCAGGCCCTGGGCGCCTCGGGCTACGGTTTCGACATGAATGTCGCCTGCTCGGCCGCCACCTTCGCCCTGGAGCAGGCGGTCAATGCCGTGCGTTCGGGCAGTGCCAAGTGCGTGCTGGTGGTCAACCCCGAGATCACCTCCGGCCACCAGGAGTGGAAGGACCGCGATTGCCACTTCATCTTCGGTGATGTGTGCACGGCCACCATCATTGAACGCGCCGACACGGCCACCTCCAAGGACCAGTGGGAAGTGCTGGGCAGCAAGCTGGCCACCCAGTTCTCCAGCAACATCCGCAACAACTTCGGCTACCTCAACCGTGCCGAGGACAGCGACCCCAACGCCCGCGACAAGACCTTCCGCCAGGAAGGCCGCAAGGTGTTCAAGGAAGTGGTGCCCATCGCCGCGGCCCACATCGAGGCCCACCTGGGCGCGCTGGGTCTGGAGCCCACGCAGGTGCGCCGTTTCTGGCTGCACCAGGCCAACCAGTCGATGAACCAGCTGGTGATCAAGAAGCTGATCAGCCAGGAGCCCACGGCTGATACCGCGCCGCTGATCCTTGACGAATACGCGAACACGGCCTCGGCCGGCTCCGTCATCGCCTTCCACCTGCACCGTGGGGACCTGAAAGCCAAGGACGTCGGTGTGATCTGCTCCTTCGGTGCGGGTTACTCGGTGGGCAGCCTGGTGGTGCGCAAGCGCTGAGCTACGCGCGGTGCATGGCTGACTTCACCTTCTACTGGCACGACTACGAGACCTTCGGCAGACTGGCGCGGCGCGACCGTCCCGCTCAGTTCGCCGGCATCCGTACCGACGCCGAACTCAATGAGGTCGGCGCGCCGCAGATGCTGTATTGCCAGCCCGCGCCCGACTTCCTGCCCGACCCCGAATCCTGCCTGCTCACGGGCATCCTGCCCCAGACCTGCCTGGCCGAAGGCGTGCCCGAGCATGCCTTTGCCGACGCCATCGAAGCCGCGCTGGCCACCCCGAACACCATCGGCGTGGGCTACAACACCATCCGCTTCGATGACGAGGTCACCCGCCATCTGTTCTGGCGCAACCTGATCGACCCGTATGCGCGCGAATGGCAGAACGGCTGCGGGCGCTGGGACCTGCTCGATGTGGTGCGCTGCACCTGGGCGCTGCGCCCCGAGGGCATCGTCTGGCCCCGTCATGAGGATGGCAGGCCGTCCTTCAAGCTGGAGCACCTTACCGCCGCCAATGGCCTGAGCCACGAGGCGGCGCACGATGCCTTGTCCGATGTG
>CAYPUS010000356.1:0-3710 GCA_964413815.1 uncultured Aquabacterium sp.
CGGCCAGCAGCACCGAGAAGCCGCCTGGCGCCGGCAGGATGGCCTCTTCCAGTTCGGCCTTGCCGGTGAAGACGTCGTGCAGGGTGATCTTGGGATAGAGGTTGAGCACCACGTCCAGATTGGCCAGCCCGAGGTCGGCGTCCAGCACGAGCACCTTCAGACCCTGCCGGGCCAGCGCGGCCGCAAGGTTCGCGCTGAAGAAGGTCTTGCCGACCCCGCCCTTGCCGCTGGTGATCGCCACGGTGCGGGCGAGCCGGACGGTCGGAGCCGGGGTGGAAACTTCGGGTGCAGTCATGGACGCCATCATTCCGTGGTTTTCGGCAGAGCGCCGTCGGCACCTGAGTCCGAAATCGAGTCAAATTGCCCGAAGCCGCTGAACAACATGCCTTTTTCCTCGGCGCTGACGATGGTCAGCGGCGGCATCTCGAGGCAAGTGCGATTGCGCCCCTCCGTTTTGGCCCGGTAGAGCTGCTGGTCGGCCCGCTCGCACCAAAAGCTGGGCGAAGAGCGCACCCACTGCGGCGCAAAGGCGCCGCCCAGGCTGACGGTGACCGAGAGTTTTTGCCCGCCCACCACGGCCACCAGGCACATCGCGACCTTCTCGCGGATGCGCTCGGCCACGGTCGTGCCGAAGGCCGGCGGGCAGTTCGGCAGGATGATGGCGAACTCCTCGCCGCCGATGCGGGCGACCAGGTCCATGGGGCGCACGCACTCCTGGAGGCACTCGGCCACGGAGCGGATGACATGGTCACCGGCCGGATGGCCCCAGGTGTCATTGATGCGCTTGAAGTGGTCGATGTCGGCCATCAGCAGCAGCGCGGGCTCGCCGACGCGGGCCACGCGGTCGACCTCGCGGGCGATGGCGGCTTCGAACTGGCGGCGGTTGGCCAGGCCCGTGAGGGCGTCGCGGCTGGACAGATCGCACAGGCCGTCGATCACAGCCTGCAACCAGGCCTCGGAGCCGCGCGCCAGGCCGGCGGGCGCTTCCCAACCTGCCTGCTCCAGCAGACTGAGGGCCTTGTCCATCCGAAGGCCGTCAAGCGGCAGCGGCGTGCTCTGCGAGGCCTGCAAGGCCAATTCGGGCGAGACGATGGAACACTCCTCACGACGTGGGAATCGCAATGCGGCAAGTCTACCGGCATATATCACCTCGCACAAAGTGAAAAATTCCGAAATTGCCGTTTCGCTGGCTGCACTGATGTCTGCGCAGCACACCCCTCAAGCTTCGGCGGCAAACGGTCGATAAGGTTGATGGGCCGGCAGGGCCCAGCGACCCTCTATTGCCCCCCATGAGCACCATTGCAGCGGACACCCTGAACCTCGTCGCCGATCGCGAGTTCGACTTCCAGCCCCGGGACTTCGCCCGGGTCAAGGCGCTCATTTATGCGCGCGCTGGCATCAGCCTGCACGACGGCAAGCAGGCCATGGTCTACAGCCGCCTGTCGCGCCGCCTGCGTGAAACAGGTCACACTTCGTTCGAGAGCTACCTCAAATCGCTCGAAGGCGGCTCGGCCTCGCAGCCCGAGTGGCAGGAGTTCGTCAACTGCCTGACCACCAATCTGACTTCCTTCTTTCGCGAAGAGCACCATTTCGAGGTGCTGGCCGAGTGGCTGGGCAAACGCGGCAATCAGCCGCTGCGCATCTGGTGCGCGGCCGCCTCGACCGGCGAAGAGCCCTACTCCCTGGCCATGACGGTGGCCGAGACCATGGGCCTGCATGCCAATGCCAAGATCCTGGCCAGCGACATCGACACCAATGTGCTGACCACCGCCTCGCGCGGGGTGTACGAGGCCACGGCGCGCGGCCTGTCTCCAGCCCGCCTGCGCCACCACTTCCTGCGCGGCAAGGGGGCCAACGAAGGCAGCATCCGCATCAAGCCCGAACTGGCCCGCATGGTCGAGTTCCGGCCCTTCAATCTGATGCAGACGAGCTGGCAGCTGGGCGAGCCCTTCGACGTGGTCTTCTGCCGCAACGTGATGATCTATTTCGATGCGCCGACGCAGCGCAAGGTGCTCGAACGCATCCACCAGGTCATGAAACCCAAGGGCCAGCTCTACGTGGGCCACTCCGAGAACTTCACCGAATCCCGAGACCTGTTTGCCCTGCGGGGCAAGACGGTGTACGACAGGGTTTGATTCGCCGACAGGACGCAAGGACCTCTCCATGCTCAGCAGTTCGCCTGCCTCTCCTGGCCGCCCCGGCGCCCCGCCCTCGCCTGCCGCGCCCATGATGGGGCAACGCACCGAACGGCTGATGCGACTGAAGGCGCGCACGCCCAAGCCCGGCGAAGCCTCCTTCTACTTCTTCGATGCGCACTTTCGCGCCGAGGCGGTCAAGATCCTGCCGGGCGAGTACTTCGTCTACGACGAGGATCTGCTGTTGATGACGACGCTGGGCTCGTGCATCGCCACCTGCCTGTGGGACCGCAATGCCAAGATCGGCGGCATGAACCACTTCATGCTGCCCGACAACGGCGGCAATGGCAGCGATTCGGGCCGCTATGGCTCCTACGCCATGGAACTGCTGATCAACGAGATGCTCAAGATGGGCGCCTCGCGCATGACGATGGAGGCCAAGGTCTTCGGCGGCGGCGCGGTGATCAGCGGCATGAGCACCCTCAATGTGGGTGAGCGCAACACGACCTGCGTGATGGACTAGCTCAAGACCGAGCGCATCCCCGTGGTGTCCAAGGATGTGCTGGACATCTACCCGCGCAAGGTCTGCTTCCTGCCCCATAGCGGCAAGGCCATGGTCAAGCGCCTGGCTCCGAGCAATCCCGAAGCCATCGTCCAGCAAGAGCGCCTGGCGGCCCAGAAGGCCGTTCCCGCCAGCACGGGCGGCGGCTCCATCGACCTGTTTTGATTGATTACCGTTCCCCGACAGCGGAGAAAGAACATGAGCAAGATTCGCGTGATCGTGGTGGATGATTCCGCGCTGGTTCGCAGCATGCTGACCGAGATCATCAACCGCCAGCCCGACATGGAATGCATCGGCGCGGCGGCCGACCCCCTGGTTGCGCGGGAGATGATCCGCAACCTCAACCCGGACGTGATCACCCTGGACGTGGAGATGCCCCGCATGGATGGCATCGACTTCCTCTCCAAGCTGATGCGCCTGCGCCCCATGCCGGTGGTGATGGTCTCGACGCTGACCGAGCGTGGCGCCGACGTCACCCTCAAGGCCCTGGAGCTGGGTGCGGTCGACTTCGTGGCCAAGCCCAAGATCGGCGTGGCCGACGGCCTCAAGCAACTCTCGCAGGACATCACCGACAAGGTGCGCGTGGCGGCCAAGGCTCGCATCCACCGCCTGCATGTGCCGGCCGCTGCCGCGGCCCCCGGTGCCCAGGGACCGGCCACGGCAGGCGCCGCCGCGCCCCAGCATGCCGCACCACGCCCGGTCATTGCCAGCATGGGCCGCTTGTCCACCGAAAAGCTCATCTTCATCGGCGCATCCACGGGCGGCACCGAAGCCACCAAGGAAGTGCTGACGGCCCTGCCCCATGATTGCCCCGCCGTGGTCATCACGCAGCACATGCCGCCGGGCTTCACGAAGAACTACGCCGCACGGCTCGATGGCCTTTGCAAGATCCGCGTCCAGGAAGCCCGCGATGGCGAGCGCATCCTGCCCGGCCATGCCTACATCGCCCCGGGCGGCCTGCACCTGAGTGTGGAGCGCTCCGGCGCCAACTACATCGCCCGCGTGCAGGACGG
>CAYPUS010000357.1:0-3702 GCA_964413815.1 uncultured Aquabacterium sp.
TCACGGCCGATCTGCTGCGACATCAGGCTCGCGAGCTGTTGCGGCGGGTGGCAGATCCTTTGAGCTTTTATGGCCAGTTGGCGGCAGAAGAGCTGACGGGCAGCGCGGCCCGCCCGCCCGTACCGCCCGCCCCTTTGTCGGAGGCGGAGCTGGCCAGCGCCAGGTCCATCCCCGGCATCGACCGCGCCTTGCGCATGTACCAGCTGGGCTGGCGCAGCGAGGCCGTGCGCGAGTGGAACTTCACCCTCGGCCACGCGCGCCCCGGCGGCCTGGGCGAGCGAGAATTGCTGGCCGTGGCAGAGGAAGCCTGTCGCCGCGAGATCTGGGACCGCTGCATCAACACCAGCGACCGCACGCGCCGCGAGGTGCACCTGGGTCAGCGTTATCCCACGCCCTATCGTGAAGAGGTGCTGGCCGCTGCCGACGAGGTGGGGCTGGATGCGGCCTATATGTATGGCCTGATCCGCCAGGAGTCCCGCTTCATGCAGGCGGCCCGCTCGCATGTGGGCGCCTCCGGCCTGATGCAGGTGATGCCGGCCACGGCGGCCTGGACCGCCCGCAAGCTCAAGATCGATTATTCGCCCGGCCTGATCACCGAGCGCTCGACCAATCTGCGGCTGGGCGCGGGCTACCTCAAGCTGGTGCTCGACGATTTCCAGGGTACGCAGGCCCTGGCTGCCGCGGCCTACAACGCAGGCCCCGGCCGCTCCCGGCGCTGGCGCCAGGGGCCACGCCTGGATGCCGCGGCCTGGGTGGAGAACGTTCCTTTCAGTGAAACGCGCGACTACGTCAAGAAGGTGCTGGCCAATGCCACCGTGTACGCCCACCTCCTGCACGGCCGGCCCCTGTCGATCAAGGACCGTCTGGGCAGCACCATCGGGCCCCGCCTGGACAGCGCGCCGCCGCCCGAGGCCGATCTGCCTTGAGGCCAGATGGCCGCCACAGCCGGCCTTCCGCCATGAAAAAAGGAGCCTTGCGGGCTCCTTTTTCTTTGGGGGACTGTGGAGGTCCCCCGGGTGCGTGTGCGGCCGATCAGGCGGCGGCCAGCAGCGCCGAGGTGTCGAACACGCTGCTCATGGGCGGCAGGTTCATGATCATGGGCTGCGGTGCGTTCTTGGAGACCTTGGCGGGCTTGACGTTCGGGTCGTTCTGGGCGACTTCGGCCTTGTCCCAGTTGCCGGCCGATTCCTTGCCGGAGACGGCGATGGAATAGAACACGCGGAAAGCGACCTTGCGCTCGGCCCAGAAGTCGGCGGCGTCGCGGAAGGCGTCGAGCAGCTGCTCGCGCGTCTCACGGTCGCACTTGTTGCCGTCCGGGATCAGCTCCAGCACGACAACGAAACCCGGCTGGGGGCCGGACTTGTGGACCAGGTCGGTCATGCAGTCGTACAAGGCATCCAGGTTCTTGCCGAAATGATCGGGGAACAGGAAGTCACGCGCGATGATGTCCAGCACATCCTGCTTGTTCTGAGCGGCGCTCAGGTTGGTGTAGAGGAAGTGCTGGCCGATGGCGTTGGCGGCCTGTTGCAAGTCTTCCGGGCGGAACGCACGGATGGATTGGACGATGTTCGGTCGAACGGATTGCAACAACATGATCGCTTGGGGCCCGGGGTTCATGGAAGAAGGCTTCATGTCCTGACGAGCAAGTGAGTTAAAGGTCGAAGGGGAAAAACGGAAATTCGAGAGGCAAGGCTTTGTGAATCGGAGGCCGGCGTCTTCAGCGCCGGGGATCTATCTGCTGGAAACTCTGGTAGTGATTCCGGGTGTAGAAACAAGTTTCGGGCCGACGGTCATCTTTACCTCCGCAAACAATCCGCCGCGCGCCACGATCACGCACGCCCGGCGTTGGAACGGTGTATTCACGGTAAAAGCCGCGCGGCTGCCTGGGAAGCAGGCGTTCGCGATTGCCAAACACGGTGCCATCCTTGCTGTAGCGGAACGGGCCTCCGGCGTAAATCAGCCGATGCACGTCTTGGGCTTGCGAGGGCAGGCTGGACAGGGCCACCACGGACAGGGTGGCAAGTGTCTCCGGTGTGTCAAGGCGACGCGCGAGGGCTTCGGTTGGAAGCCAGGTCACACAACTCAGTACGAGGCTTGCGAGGACAACTGCGAGCCCTTTGGAGGACCCCTTCTTGCAAGGCACCATGTTGCTGTGTTCCCAGCCTTTTCCGTCAGCTCCGGTCAGCTATGCGGCGATTCGTAAAAGCCGTCATGCTATAGAAAACGGCCCAAAAGCTCAAGAGGCCAAGGCCCGCTGGCGGGTCTGCCGGGGCCTTTCAGGTGGGGGGTTGACAGAGTGTGGTATAAACGCGCCCCTGGCGCGAGCCGAAAGGCTGGCCAGGGGGCGCAAGGACGCCGGGGCGCCAGGACGCTGGCAGGGTCAGCGCCAGGCGATGCGCGCTCAGCGCACCGCGTTCGCGTCGGCCACGGTCATGGCCGTCATGTTGACGATGCGGCGCACCGTCGCCGAAGGCGTCAGGATGCACACGGGCTTGGCCGCGCCCAGCAGCACCGGGCCCAGCGCCACATTGTTGCCCGCCGCCACCTTCAGCAGGTTGTAGGCGATGTTGGCCGCATCGATGTTCGGGCACACCAGCAAGTTGGCCTCGCCGTGGAGCGAGCTGCGCGGCATCATCTTGTTGCGGTAAGGGGCGTCCAGGGCGGTGTCGCCGTGCATCTCCCCGTCGATTTCCAGCCAGGGGGCCTGCGCCTGGATCAGGCCGAGCGCCTCGCGCATCTTCAGGGCCGAAGGCAGATTGCTCGATCCGAAATTCGAGTGCGACAGCAGCGCCGCCTTGGGCCGCTGACCGAAGCGCATCATCTCCTCGGCCGCCATGATCGTGATCTCGGCCAGTTGCTCGGCCGTGGGGTCGTAGTTGATGTGCGTGTCCAGCAGGTTGACGGTGCGGCCCGGCAGGATCAGGCCGGTCATGGCCGCATAGGTCTTGACGCCGGCGCGCTTGCCGATCACCTGGTCGATGTAGTGCAGGTGCAGGCTGGTCTGGCCCCAGGTGCCGCAGATCAGGCCGTCGACCTCGCCCTTGTGCAGCAGCATCGAGCCGATCAGCGTCAGCCGCCGGCGCATCTCGATCTTGGCCATCTGCTCGGTGACGCCCTTGCGCTCGGCCAGGCGGTGGTAGGTCTGCCAGTAGTCGCGGTAGCGCGGGTCGTTTTCGGTGCTGACCACGTCGAAGTCGCGGCCGGGCTTCAGGCGCAGGCCGAAGCGTTCCAGGCGCTGCTCGAGCACGGCCGGGCGGCCGATGAGCAGGGGGCGGGCGATGTTCTCGTCCACCACGATCTGCGCGGCGCGCATCACGCCTTCGTTTTCGCCTTCCGCAAAGCAGATGCGCTTGTTCTTGGCGCGCTTGGCCACGCTGAAGATCGGCTTCATCGTGGTGCCCGAGGCGTAGACGAAGCTTTGCAGCTTTTCAGCGTAGGCCACGAAGTCCTGGATGGGCCGGGTGGCCACGCCGGATTCGGCGGCCGATCGCGCCACGGCCGGCGCGATCTTCATCATCAGGCGCGGATCAAACGGCTTGGGAATCAGGTACTCGGGGCCGAAGCTCAGCGATTCGCCCGCGTAGGCGGCGGCCACCACCTCGTTTTGCTCGGCCTGCGCCAGCTCGGCAATGGCGTGCACCGCCGCGATCTCCATCTCGTCGGTGATCGTGGTGGCGCCCGAGTCCAGCGCGCCCCGGAAGA
>CAYPUS010000358.1:0-3686 GCA_964413815.1 uncultured Aquabacterium sp.
ATGTTCGACTGCGTCATGCCCACGCGCAATGCCCGCAATGGCCACCTCTTCACCCGCCATGGCGACCTGCGCCTGCGCAACAGCCGCTACAAGGCCGACGAGCGCCCCATCGACGAGACCTGCAGCTGCCATACCTGCGCGAACTTCAGCCGCGCCTACCTGCATCACCTGGACCGCTGCGGTGAGATGCTGGGCCCCATGCTCACCACCATCCACAACCTGCACTACTACCTGAACCTGATGCAGGAGATCCGCGATGCGCTGGATGCGGGCCGCTTCGCCGCCTTCCAGCAGCAGTTCGCGGCAGACCGCGCGCGCGGCGTGTGAACCACGGGGGCGCGTTCAGTCCCGGTTCACGCGCAGGTCGGCGATGACCGGGCTGTGCTCGGAGGCCACATGACCGCCGACGTGCACGCTGGCCACGCCGATGTCGTCACTGACCAGGATGTGGTCGATGCGCAGGAAGGGAATGTGCGGGCGCAAGGAGTGGCCGTAGGTGAAGCCATAGCCCACGCCGGCCGAGGACCAGACGTCCCGCAGACCGGTGTCGAGCAGCATGCGCACCACGGCCGAGCGCTCGGGTGCGTTCAGATCGCCTGCCACGATGCGGGGACCCTGGATGCGGCCCACATCCGCTGACAGCGCCCGGGCCTGCGCCAGGCGGTCCAGCACATTGCCTTGCCAGCCCTCCAGCCCTTCGACGCCCTCTTGCCTCACGGCGTTCAGCCCCATGCGCGGGGTCAGCAGGTGGGCGGTGATCACGTCGATGGCCTTGCCATGCGCCTCCACGACGCAATGCAGATAGGTATGCGGCCGCTCCCGGAAAGGGATCCGCCCGACCTTGCAATCCCTGAACGGGAAGCGGCTGGCCAGCAGGTACTGGCCGTACATGTAGACCTTGCGCTCGCCGAACAGCACCTTGAAGACCTCGGGGTTTTCGTGCTTGAGCATGGACATGTTGCCGGCATCCTGCATCACCAGCACATCGGGGTCGTGCGTGATGATTTCCTGCGCGAGCTCGCCCAGGCCGTTGCGCCGGTTGACGGCGTACATGGTCTTGGCGTTGTAGGTCATGAAGCGCAGGTGGCCCGTGCCCTCATCGGGTGAGCCGATGGTCAGGCCCATGAGCACCGTCAGCACCAGCACGATGCTGGCGACCGCCACGGCTCGCCACCAGCCGTTCAACCACAGCGACAAGAGACCGGCCAGCAGCGCCGGGCCGAGATAGAGCGGATAAGGCAGGTACTGCAGCAGTGCCGTGGCCTCATG
This sequence comes from uncultured Aquabacterium sp., assembly GCA_964413815.1. Classification (GTDB taxonomy): domain Bacteria; phylum Pseudomonadota; class Gammaproteobacteria; order Burkholderiales; family Burkholderiaceae_C; genus Aquabacterium. The sequence goes on from CAYPUS010000358.1 coordinate 1,270, forward strand.
GCGCTCGGGATTGCCCGTGATGGCCCAGCACAGCACCACCGTGCCCAGTGCCACTGCCAGGCACCAAACCCGCGCCAGCAGGCGCCACCCACCTCGTCGATCAAACAACATCCGCTCTCGCCTCCATGGCTGCGCGCATCACCAGAACGCCCACTGGCCGGTCACCACCACCCAGACACCCAGCACGCCGTTGGTGACGGCATGCGCCAGGATCGGCGCCCACAAGGATCGGGTGTAGCGGTACAGCCATGCATAGACCAGGCCCGCGACGATGGCGCCCAGCCACAGGGTATGGGCCAGCATGAACACCAGCGTGGACAGGATGATGGCCTTGACCGTGATCTCGGCCGGCGACACGCGCTCGAACTCCGGATTGTCGACCCAGCGCATCAGGAAGGAACGCCAGAACAGTTCCTCCATCACCGGCACCAGCAAGGCCGCACCGATCCAGCGCACCGCGATCAGGTCCCAGCGCAACTGGCCGTCGTCCACCGGGATGAAGCCGGCCGTGGCACTGCCTGCATCCTCGGTGCCGAAGAGCATGTTCATCAGCTTGTCGGTCATCATCCAGGGCTCGGTGAGCACGATCCACAGCTGGAACACCACCACACCCAGCACGATGGACAACAAGGCATGCTTGAACGAGAGGCCCGAGCCACGTCCCAGCTCGTCATAGCGACGCCAGAAGAACACCAGGCTGGCGCCCACCACCAGCACCGAGATACCGTAGACCCAGCGCGGATCGATGAAGCCGCCCTCCTCGGGCAGGTTGCCGCGCACGGCCAGCAGCACCATGAACAGCACGAAGGGAATGATGCGTGGCCAGGCCGCGCGCGGCAGTGAATCAAGCATGTCGAAGCCTCTCTGTGTATTGCGTCAGACGGGTGTGACGAAGATCCATCCAGCAGCTTAACAAGGAACGGCGGGGCCGCTGTTACAGGATCAAGCTGGCCGCCCGCCGCTCAAGCCCGATCCGGCATGGGCTCTTCCAGCAGCGCCTGTACGCGCGCGTGCAACCGCGCCGGCGTCACATCCTGCGGCGCGATCGGCTCGCCCACCACCAGGCCCACCGGGTTGAAGAGGCCGCGGCGCAAAGGCTTGGCCATGGCCGCCCCCTCGATGCGCGAGAAGCTCGACCCCCACAGGTTGTGCAGGGCCGCGGGGATCACCGGCACGGGATGGGTCTCCAGGATCTTCATGATGCCGGCCTTGAAGGGCTGCAGCTGGCCGTCCCGGGTGATGGCGCCTTCGGGGAAGAGGCACAGCAATTCGCCTTCCTGGAGCACCGCGCGGGCCCGCTCGAACGCACGATCGTAAGCCGCCGGGTCTTCCTTCTGCGGCGCGATGGGGATGGCCTTGACCGTGCGGAAGAACCAGCCCAGGCCCGGTGTCTTGAAGATGCGGTGGTCCATGATGAAGACCATGGGCCGCGGGCTGCTGATGCCCAGGATGACCGCATCGACGAAGCTGACATGGTTGCAGACCAGGATGGCTGCGCCATCGGTCGGCAGGTGCTCGTCGCCGCGCACGCGCACACGGTAGACGATGCGGGTGAGCACCAGCATGACCAGGCGCACGATGTACTCGGGCATCAGCCAGAACACATAGCCCACGACCAGCACATTGAGCACGGCTGTCACGCCGAACACCTCGGGGATGGAGAAGTTCGCGCCCAGCAAGGCCCCCGCCATCAGGCTGCTGACGATCATGAACAGCGCATTGAGGATGTTGTTGGCCGCGATGATGCGCGCGCGGTGGCTGGGCTGGGCACGCAGCTGGATCAGGGCGTACATGGGCACGCTGTAGAGGCCCGCGCTGAAGGCCAGCAAGGCCAGGTCGGCCATCACGCGCCAGTTCTGCGGCATGGCGATGAACTCGCCGATCGTCAGCAGCGGCCCGCCGCCATGCGCCATTCCCCTGGACGCCAGATAGAGATCGAAGGCGAAAACCGACATGCCCAGCGCACCGATCGGCACCAGGCCGATTTCCACATGACGGTGCGAGAAGCGCTCGCACAACAGAGAACCTACCGCGATGCCGACCGAGAACACCACCAGCAGCAGCGAGGCCACCTCGGTGTCGCCCCCCATCACCTCTTTGGCGAAGGACGGGAACTGTGACAGAAAGACCGCGCCGAAGAACCACATCCACGAGATGCCCAGCAGCGAGCGGAACACGCTGGGGTACTCGGCGGCCAGCTTGAGGTTGCGCCAAGTCTCGGTCACCGGGTTCCAGTTCAGCTTCAGGCCCGGATCGGCCGAAGGCGAGGCCGGGATGCGCAGCGAAACCAGCCAGCCAATCACCGCCGCCGCCAAGCAGCCGCCGGCCACCCAGTGCGCACCGGTCTCGGGAATGCCCATCAGCAGGCCGCCCCCCACATTGCCCAGCAGGATGGCCACGAAGGTGCCCATCTCGAC
>CAYPUS010000359.1:0-3682 GCA_964413815.1 uncultured Aquabacterium sp.
GGCCGAGCTGCCCTTCCCGCCCGACATGCCGGCACCCCGCAAGGCGGGCAAATAAGGCTGGCATACCAGGCGCGCACGTCAGCAAGCCTCTTTTCACGCGGCTGCAAGGCCGACGACATCACCGCACATGGAATTCGATCTCTACTGGCTGCTGCTGGCCTTTCCGCTTGCCTTTCTGCTGGGCTGGGGCGCCTCGCGCATGGACCTGCGGCAGTTGCGCCGCGAGGACCGCGCTTCGCCCCAGGCCTACTTCAAGGGCCTGAACCTGCTGCTCAACGAACAGCAGGACAAGGCCATCGATGCCTTCATCGAGGCGGTGCAGCACGACCCGGACACCTCCGACCTGCACTTCGCGCTGGGCAACCTGTTCCGCCGCCGCGGCGAGTACGAGCGCGCCGTGCGCGTGCACCAGCACCTGCTGGCCCGCGGCGACCTCAAGCGCGACGAGCGTGAACGCGCCCAGCATTCGCTGGCCCAGGACTTCATGAAGGCCGGCCTCTTCGACCGCGCGGAGGAAGCCTTCAAGGCGCTGGAAGGCACGGCCTTCAGCACCGACGCGCGCCTGGCCTTGCTGTCGCTGTACGAGCGCTCGCGCGACTGGCATCCCGCCATCGAGGTGGCGCGCCAGCTGGAGCAGGCCGGCACGGGGTCGTTCTCGCAGCGCATCGCCCACCATTGGTGCGAGATCGCCCAGGACGCCGAGACGCGAGGCCACCCCGAGGACGCGGAACAGGCGCTGGTGCGCGCCCGCGAGGCCGCCCCGCAGGCCGCCCGTCCGCTGGTGATGCAGGGCCGACGCCTGGTGCAACAAGGCCAGCATGCCAAGGCGCTGCGCGTCTGGGACGACCTGATGGTGCTGCAGCCTCAGTCCTTCTCGCTGATCGCGATGGACTACGCCAAGAGCGCACAAGCCATCGGCAACGAGAGCGCCGCGCTGGACAAGCTGCAAAGGCTGTACGCCCAGGTGCCCTCGGTCGACCTGCTCAATGCCCTGAACACCTTGCAGGCTGACCCGCTGCTGCGCCGTCAGGCCCTGATGGCCCACATCACCGCGCAGCCTTCTTTGTCAGCGGCGCAGGGCCTGATCCGAGAGCGGCTGCTGACCCATGTGCCGCTGGCCGAAGCCGAGATCGAAAAGCTGCAGCAGGCGCTGGCCGCCGCGGCCCGGCCTTTGCAGCGCTACCGCTGCGCGGCCTGCGGCTTCGAAGGCCAGCATTACTTCTGGCAATGCCCTGGCTGCCAGGGCTGGGACACCTACCCGCCCAAGCGGCTGGAAGATCACTGACTCAGTGCTGATGGTCGTGGCCGTGATGGTGATCATGGCCTTGTGCGCTGGCGGCCGGCGCCGCGCCCGTGACCGTGCCCGCCCGCACCGGCACGTTGATCTCCTGCGTGAAGACCTTGCCTTCGGCCCCCCGCAGCTTGAGGCGCAACTTGACCGCATCGCCCGCCTTGAGCTGGCGCTTGAGGCCCATGAGCATCAGGTGCTTGCCACCCGCCCCGGGCTTCAGGGCCACGCTTTGATCGGCTGGCAGCGGCAGGCTTTCGATGGCGCGCATGCGCATGACGTCGCCGTCCATGATCATCTCGTGCAGTTCCGATTCGGCCGCCACGGGTGTGCTGAAGCCCAGCAGGACGAGGTCATGGGACGCCTTCAGACCCATGAAGGCGCCGGTGGCGGTCTGCCCCTTGACGGTCGGGCGGATCCACGGCGCCTCGATCTGGACAATGGGCTGCGCGGCCGCGACGGTGGGCTTGCTGGCGGCCTGCGTGCCGGGGCCGGCGGACAGCGCGGGCAAGGCCAGCGCCGACAGGCCGATGCCCAACAGCGCCGATGCCAGCGATGCACGGACGGCGCGGACGCGGCTGTTTGAACGCGACATGGTCTTTTTCTCCTGGTTTGGCAGCGGGCCAGTCTAGCGGTCTTTGGTGGGCGGCCCGCGCCATGGCCCCGAAAGCCGACAGGGGACCGCGGTGCGGCCGGGCGCTTGCTGCTACGCTGCCAGCCATTCTTCGTTCACCATCAGGAGGCACCATGCCCAGGATCCAGGTTGCCAAGGAAGGACAGCACGCCGTCGAACTGCATTACGAAGACCATGGGCAAGGCAAGCCCGTCGTTCTCATCCATGGCTGGCCCTTGAGCGGGCGGGCCTGGGAAGCCCAGGTGCCGTCGCTGATCCAGTCGGGCCACCGCGTCATCACCTATGACCGGCGCGGTTTCGGCCAATCCTCTCAGCCTTGGTCAGGCTACGACTACGACACCTTCAGCAGCGACCTGGACGCGCTGATCCAGCATCTCGATCTGCGCGAGGCCACCTTGGTGGGCTTCTCAATGGGCGGCGGCGAGGTCGCCCGCTATGTGGCCCGCTATGGCACGGGGCGGGTGGCCAATGCCGTGTTCGCCGGGGCCGTGCCGCCCTACCTGCACAAGACGGCCGACAACCCAGAAGGCGGCATCGACGATGCCACCATCCGGCAGCTCGAGCATGGTGTGCGCCAGGACCGCCTGGCCTTCCTCGAGGACTTCACGCACAACTTCTTCGGTGTGGATGGCAAGCTGCTGGTCAGCGAAGCGCAGCGCGTGTATGCCCGCAACATCGCGGCCTTCGCCTCGCCCAAGGGCACGCTGGACTGCATCGCGGCGTTCTCCACCACCGACTTCCGCGCCGACCTGCAACATTTCCGCCTGCCGACATTGGTCATCCATGGGGATGCGGATGCCATCGTGCCGGCGGAGGTCAGCGGCCAGCGCACGCATGCGGCCATTGCGGGCAGCCAGCTGGCGCTGATTGCCGGCGCGCCGCACGGGCTCAATCTGTCGCACAAGGATGCGTTCAACCAGCATCTGCTGGACTTCCTGGCCGCCGGAGCCTGAAGCCACGGGCCAGGAGGCCGGCGCGTGCCCAACGTGGATTTCAGTTTTGCACGCGCCGGGTCGCCTTCTGCCATGAGGGCACCGCGGCAGCTCGGCCGCGGCACGCCCGCTTCAGATGGAGCCCTCATGGACCACCCTCAGCCAGATCAGTTGGCGCAAGCAGGCAGCGCCGCGCAGGCCGCAGACAAGGCCGATGCCCCTTCGGCCCCCACCGATGCCGAACGCCGCGCCTTCCTGCGGCTCGACCCGCCCCTGGGGCGCCCTTATGTGGCCACGCTCGTCCTCAATGGTGAAACCTTGCAGTGCAGCGTGCACGATCTCTCGGCCGGCGGCGTGGCGCTGCGCACCCTGCCCCACCAGGCCGACTTCTTCAAGCCCGGCCGGGTATTGCGCAATGTGCAACTCGAGCTGGGCACAGACCACCGGCTGACGGCCTCTCTGGCCATCCGTCTGTGCCGACGCATGCGCACGCGCCTGCTGGGCGAGCAACTGCATGTGGGCTGCCAGTTCGTCGATCTGGATGCGCCGCAGCAGGCCCGGCTGGCCGAGGCGATCGCGGCGCTGGAGCGGGCGCGGCTGGGCGCATGAAGGGGACCGACACGCGCGTGCAAGAAAAATTTAAGCGCCGGATTTAATGTGCCCCCGCCCCGGTCCGCCTAGTACGGGAGAGGACGTCGGAACATGTCCTGATCAGTAATCCACCGGACGCAACAGGAGTACACATGCTCAGTCTGCACACCAACGCCGCTTCGCTGTCGACCCAGAATTCGCTGGGCAGCACGCAAAAGGCCCTTTCCACCTCGATGA
>CAYPUS010000360.1:0-3649 GCA_964413815.1 uncultured Aquabacterium sp.
TCACAAACCACTCGTGCGTCACTTCGGCCGGCTTGGCGCTGAAGGTCTTCATGAGAATTTCCTAAGTGATGAAAAAATGACTGTCTGCCGCCATTGGCGCCACTTCTAATACAAGGCGCCAACATGTATGAACATACGTTAGCGCCTTGCCTGGTGACCTCTCAGGCTGCGATGAACGGGTGCAATCTGCGGCTGCAAATTTGGCGCCCTGTCCTGCCCGCCCGCACCAAAAGCGCAAGCAAGCCCCCGGCAGTCATGACGGGAATCCGAAATTCTACTCTGTTTATGGATGGGCTGACAAGCCACGTGGCCCCGCCCGCTTCTGCCGCGGCCAGCGGCATCTCCCACAAGGGCCGCTCCGGCACGCGAGCCGAGCGCCAGCGCCAGAGTTGATGCACATCATCTCCGCGCGCCAAATGCCTTGCAGCACCATCGCCGCGTCCCAATAATTGGTAATAACCCTCGGAACCCGACGCTACTCAAGCTATGCGAGCCTGACGCCATTGCCCATACTGGGCCAAAGCGGAATCCATGCGAGAGGTCAGCCATGACCATTGTTCAGCCCCCCACCCGATTCGACAAATTCGGCCTGCGCGCCGAAGGTGCCCACAACACCGATGCGAAACCTGAGCCCCAGCGGGAGCAGGATGCCGCCTCGCGCGGGCCCGACGCCGAGGGTTGGGTGCCGATCCGCGATCTGCAGGCCCGCCACCGCCCTCGCATCCTGGACCACCTGCTGGCCCTGGACGAGCGGGACCGCTACCTGCGCTTCGGCGCGCGCGTCTCTCAAGACCAGCTCGCCAAGTACGTCGCCTCGATCGACTTCAAGCGCGACGAGGTGTTCGGCATCTTCAACCGCAAGCTCAGCCTGGTGGCCGTGGCCCATCTGGCCGCCATGCCCGGCAAGGGCCCGCAGGGCGACGGCTCCTCGCGCGGACGGGCGATGGAGTTCGGTGTCTCGGTGCTCCCCAGCACGCGGGGACGCGGCCTGGGCATGCGCCTGTTCATGCACGCGATCATGCATGCGCGCAACCAGCAGGCCAGCCACCTCATGATCCACGCCCTGACCGAGAACGCGCCGATGCTGCGCATCGCCGCCCGGGCCGGCGCCACGATCGAGCGGGACGGCCCCGATGCCGAGGCCTGGCTCAAGCTGCCACCCGACACCGTGGGCACGCACATCGACAGCTCGCTGCAATCGCTGGCCGCCGAGGCGATCTACCGGGTGAAATACCGCGTGCTGCACATCGGCGAGTGGTTGCGATCGCTGCGCTCGCCGTCCTGATCCCCCAGGAAAACGGGTTAGCCCGGATGTGCAGACGCCTCGGCGCACGCAGCCGAGGGATTGTTTTCAAGGCGTTTGCACGTACCATCCCCGAAGTTCAATGAGGGGTCACATGGGATCCGATCCAATCTTCTGGGGCATCGTGCTGTGCGCCCTGGCTGGTGGCATCTTGCTGGGCCGGCTTTGGCAGCATCAGGCCGTCGAGTCTGCCCGCCGTCGCTGTCCCGCGCGCTGGAACCTGAATGCGCGGCCGCTCTTCACGGTGCATGAGCGCGCGCTTTACCGCGCGCTGCGCCCTGTGCTGCCCAATCACCTCCTGCTGGCCAAGGTCAGCCTGCTGCGCTTTTGCCAGTCCGCCGACTCGGCCGATGCCAAGGCCTGGTACAAGCGCCTGCAAGCCCTGCACGTGTCCATGGTGGTGTGCACGCCCAACGGCGTCGTGGTGGCGGCCATCGACATCGACCACGGAGGCGGCAAAGGCCCCAGCCGTGCGCAGAAGATGAAAGAAGGTGTGCTGGAAGCCTGCCGCGTCCGCTATGTGCGCTGCGCGCCGGGCCAATGGCCCCAGCCTGCCCTGCTGGCCAGTTGGGCGCTGGGCGCCGCAGGCGAAGCCACCGAAGTGCGCCACCGCAACACCCCGCCCGATCCTTTGCTCAATGCCGGCGACCAGCTCGCGCGCAAGCTCAGGGAGCGGCGCGCAGAGCGGGCCTCGCGCTGGTCGGAGTCGAGCTTCGCGCAGGACTCCTTCTTCGCCTTCGACAGCCGGCTGGATGGCAGCAGCACCATGCCACCGGTGCTCGATGACGTGGTGCCAGAAGGCTCAGCCCTCAGACCGCCGCCGTCAGCAGCAGCGCGTTGATGCGGCGCACGTAGGCCGCCGGGTCGGTCAGCTGTCCACCTTCGGCCAGCAAAGCCTGGTCGAAGAGGACGTGGGCCAGGTCATCGAAGTGCTCGCTGGTGTCGAGCTTCTTGACCAGCGGGTGATCCGGGTTGATCTCCAGCGTGGGCTTGCTCGCGGGCGCCTCCTGTCCGGCCTGCTTGAGCAGGCGCGCCAGGTGGCCCGACAGATCGCCCTCACCCACCACCAGACAGGCCGGTGAATCGACCAGGCGCGTGGTGACCCGCACATCGCTGGCCTCGTCCTTGAGCGAAGCCTTCAGGCGCTCCAGCAAGGGCTTGAGGTGCTCGGCGGCTTCTTCGGCCTTCTTCTTTTCCTCTTCGTCCTGGAGCTTGCCCAGGTCCACGGCGCCCTTGGCCACGCTCTGCAGCGGCTTGCCTTCGAACTCGTAGAGGTGCGAGAGCAGCCACTCGTCGACACGGTCGGTCAGCAGCAGCACCTCGATGCCCTTCTTCTTGAAGATCTCGAGCTGCGGGCTGTTCTTGGCGGCGGCCAGCGAATCGGCCGTGATCACGTAGATGGCCTCCTGGCCCTCCTTCATGCGGGCCACATACTCGGCCAGGCTGGTGGTCTGCGCATCGCCCTCTTCACCATGCGTGGACGCGAAGCGCAGCAACTTGGCCAGGCGATCGCGGTTGGCGAAGTCCTCGCCCACGCCTTCCTTGAGTACCGTGCCGAACTCTGTCCAGAAATCGGCGTACTTGGCCTTCTTGTCGGCGTCCTCGCTGTTGGCCAGCTCTTCCAGCATCGACAGGATGCGCTTGGTGCAACCCTCGCGGATGGCGCGCACATCGCGGCTTTCCTGCAGGATTTCGCGGCTGACATTCAGCGGCAGATCGGCGCTGTCGACCACGCCCTTGACGAAGCGCAGGTAGCTGGGCAGCAGGGCCTCGGCATCGTCCATGATGAAGACCCGCTTGACGTAGAGCTTGAGCCCGCCGCGCTTGTCACGGTTCCACAGGTCGTAGGGCGCCTTGGCGGGCACGTAGAGCAGCTGCGTGTACTCGCTGCGGCCTTCGACGCGGTTGTGCGTGTAGGCCAGCGGCGCCTCGCTGTCGTGGCTGATCTGCTTGTAGAAGTCGTGGTATTGCTCTTCGGTGATGTCGCTCTTGGCGCGCGTCCACAGGGCGGCCGCCTGGTTGACCGTCTCCCACTCATCCAGGGTGACCTGCTCTTGTTTCTCGGCGTCCCACTCTTCCTTTTGCATGAGGATGGGCAGGGAGATGTGATCGGAGTACTTGCCGATGATGCCCTTGAGCTTCCAGGGCGAGAGGAACTCGTCCTCGCCTTCGCGCAGGTGCAAGATGATGTCGGTGCCACGGCCTGGCTTGTCGATGGTCTCGACCTCGAAGTCGCCCGTGCCCTCGCTGATCCAGCGCACGCCTTCGCCAGCGGGCGCACCGGCCCGGCGGCTTTCGACGGTGATCTTGTCGGCCACGATGTAGCAGCTGTAGAAGCCCACGCCG
>CAYPUS010000361.1:0-3646 GCA_964413815.1 uncultured Aquabacterium sp.
ACGGCGGCGTGCTGATGCGCGCCGGCCATACCGAGGCCGGTTGCGACCTGGCCGGCATGGCGGGCCTGACGCCCTCGGCCGTGATCTGCGAGATCATGAACGACGACGGCACGATGGCGCGCCTGCCCGACCTGGAGGTGTTCGCCAAAGAGCACAACCTCAAGATCGGCACCATCGCCGACCTGATCCAGTACCGCAGCCGCAACGAGTCGCTGATCCAGGACATGGGCAAGCGCACGCTGCAGACGCCCGAAGGCGAGTTCGAGGCCCATGTGTTCAAGGACCGCACCGGTGCGCTGCATCTGGGCCTCACGCTGGGGCACTGGGAGCGCGAAGACGAGGTGCTGGTGCGCGTGCACGAGCCCTTCTCGGTGCTCGACTGGCTGGATGCCGGCAGCCGTGCCCACGCGTGGCCCTTGCCCAAGGCACTGGCGGCTGTGCGCGAAGCGGGCCGTGGCGTCGTGGTGCTGCTCAACGTCGGCGACGATCCGGATCGCCTGCTCGATCGCATGTTGCCCACGTCGCCCCAGCCCCCGCAGAAAACCCCGGTGGACCTGCGCACCTACGGCGTGGGCGCCCAGATCCTCAAGACCCTGGGCGTGCACCGCATGCGCCTGATGGGCAACCAGCAGCGCCTGCCCAGCATGGTCGGCTTCGACCTGGAAGTCACCGGCTTCCTGACGGTCGATGGCGCGGTGCTGGCCCGCCCGGCCTGACGGCTGATCGCTCTTTCTTTTTTCACTGATCGCTCTTTTTCCCTGGAACCCACGACACATGCAAGGCGCTGACAAAGGACAAGCCGCAAGGCTGGATGGCAAAGATCTCCGTATCGGGATCGTGCAGGCCCGTTTCAACGAGGCCCTGACTGGACAGCTGGCGGCGGTCTGCATCGACGAGCTGGTCAAGCTCGGCGTGACGGCCAAGCACATCCATCACGTGACCGTGCCTGGTGCGCTGGAGGTGCCTGTGGCCCTTCAGGCCATGGCCGACAGCGAGCGCTTCGACGCCCTGGTGGCGCTGGGCTGCATCATCCGCGGCGAGACCTACCACTTCGAACTGGTGGCCAATGAAAGCGGCGCTGGCGTCACGCGGGTCAGCCTGGACCACCACGTGCCCGTGGCCAACGCCATCCTGACGGTCGAGAACCTGGCGCAGGCCGAAGCCCGCGTCGAAGAAAAGGGGCGTGATGCCGCCCGTGTCGCCGTCGAGATGGCCAATCTGCTGGATGATCTGCTGTGAGCCCTGTCGACGACAACACCAAGCCTGGCGCACCGCTGGAAGGCCGTCCCGCCCGCAAGAGCACTGGCGGCCCGCAGCGCGACCGTGCCAAATCTTCACGCCGCCGGGCGCGCGAATTCGCGCTGCAAGGCCTGTACGAGTGGCAGATCAACCCGCGTGAGGCGGGCAGCATCGATGCGCATGTGCGCGAGCAGGACGAATTCGCCAAGTGCGACCGCGCCCATTACGACGCCTTGCTGCATGGCTGCATCGACCAGCGCGCGCAGCTGGATGCCGCCTTGCTAAAGTTTCTGGACCGACCTGTCGAAGAATTGTCGCCAGTCGAGCACGCCGTGCTCTGGATCGGTGCGTACGAGCTGACGCACTGTCTGGATGTGCCGTACAAGGTCGCCATCAACGAGGCGGTCGAGTTGGCCAAGAGCTTTGGCGGCACCGACGGACATAAATACGTCAATGGCGTGCTGGACCATCTGGCCCCCAGCCTGCGTCCTGACGAAGTCAAGGCCGCACGTCCTGGCCACCGTTGAGCGGGGGGCAGGGACATGCGGTGCCATGCTGAGGGTGCCTGATTCGTGTCCACGCCAACACATGCTGTGGTGACGCAGCCTTTCGACGAAGAGGCCGAGCGGCAGCGGGCCGCCGCAGACGATCAGGATTCGATCGCCGAGACGCGCCCCCTGCCGGAGACGGTCCAGCCGGATCCGCGCACCCAGCGCCCCGAGCAGATGCCCACCATCGGCTACATCGGGCGTTATGCGCTCAAGTATGTGATCGGGCAAGGCGGGCTGGGCACCGTGTATGCCGCGCACGATCCGCTGCTGTCGCGCCTGATCGCCATCAAGACCCTGCATGTGGACCTGCCCGCGGCCGACCGCGAACAGTTCGATGCGCTGGTGCTCAACGAGGCCAAGGCCGCCGGCAGCCTCAACCACATTCATATCGTCACGATGTACGACGCCGGGCCCAGTGAGCACGGCACCTACATCGCCATGGAATTGCTCAAGGGCCGGGACCTGCGGCAGCTGATGGCCATGGGCTGGAAGCCCACGCCCGCGCAGGCCGCGCTCATCGTGCGGCGCGTGGCCGATGCCCTGTCCTACGCGCACCACAAGGGCGTGATCCACCGTGACATCAAGCCGGCCAACATCTTCATGGTGGGCCGCACGCAGCCGCGCGTGCTGGATTTCGGCATCGCACGCGTGCGGCAGGTCGAATCCCGCGGGCAGGCGGGCCATTCGAGCCATGGCGCAGAGCAGGAAAGCCGCTTCCAGGACATCGTCGGCGGCTCGCCTTACTACATGGCGCCTGAGCAGTTGATGCAGCGGCCGGTGGACCGCCGTGTGGACGTCTATGCCTTGGGCGTCGTGCTGTACGAGCTCCTGACCTTCCAGCGGCCCTTCTCTGGCAACAGCCTGGACGAGATCGCCGATGCCGTGCTGAACAGGCCGGTGCCGCTCGCCCACGAGGTCAACCCCGATGCGCCCGAGGCCTTGTCGCTGATCGCGGCGCGCGCGATGCACCGCGATCCTGAGCAGCGCATCCGCTCGGCCCGGCGCCTGTCTCAGGAATTGAAGGCCTGGCTGGCGCTGGTCGAAGGTGGTGCCGGTGCGGCCGGCAAGGCCCCGCCTGCGGTGCGGCCCCGTCGTGGGGCGCGTGCGGGGGGCGGTTTGCTGCGCCCCGGGCTCTGGTCGCTGGCCGCGGCCGGGTGTCTGGCCGTGCTGGTGGGGGCGGGCTGGTTTGCCTGGCGCGCGGCGTCCGGCACGGGCGCGGCGCAGCTGACCGTGCCTTCCAGCGAACAGCCGCTTGCCGGCCCCAGTGTGGGATTGCAGGCAAGCGCGGATGAAAAGGCTGCTGCCGGTCCGCAGCAAGTCCCGGTGTCTGTGGATGCGCCGCAGGCGATGCCGCCCGATGCGCCGCTTGAAGCTGGTGTGGCGGATGCATTGGCCACGTCGACATCGGCATCCCCATCCGCATCCACCACCAAGCCGTCCCTGGCCGAGCAGACCGAGGCGGCCCTGGCGGCGGCGACCGTGCCCCCATCCGGCACCTTGCAACTGGCCATCAGCCCATGGGGCGAAGTGTGGGTGGATGGGCGCAAGGTAGGCGTGACGCCGCCCTTGCGCCAGCTTTTCCTGCCGGCAGGGCCCCACGAGATCGTGCTGCGCAACGGCGATTCGCCGGATGAGCGCCAGACCATCGAGGTCCGGGCTGGCGAGACGGTGCGCGTGCGGCATCGCTTCGATACGCCATGACAACCTGAAACCTCAAGAGGAGTTGCAACCATGTTCGATCGCGCCCACCCCCGCACAGACAATGGCATCAGGGCCATGGTGACGCGCAGTGGCGCATCGGCCATGCTGGTGGCGGCCGCCTTGCTGTCGGGCTGTGCCACCGTGTCCAAGCCCGA
>CAYPUS010000362.1:0-979 GCA_964413815.1 uncultured Aquabacterium sp.
GCGAAACCGATCAGGCGCGAGAGCATCAGCCCCATGAAGAAGGTGAAGCCCAGCAGCAGCAACACGCCCAGGCCCGAGTTCTTGTACTTGTTGATGGCAAAGAAGAAGCCGAAGGCCACCGCCATGAACACGACGAAGCCGATCAGGGGGCTGCCGGCGAAGAAGGAAAAGCCCATCGTCACGCCCAGCCAGGCGCCCAGCACCGTGGGGATCATGGACAGCGCCAACAGCGCATACGTGTTGCGCAGCACCCGCTGGCGGTCGACACCCAAGGCCGAGCCGTAGGCGGCTTCCAGGGTTTTCAGTGAACGATCCATAAACGAGCTCCTCAATAAACAGACAAGGGAAGGTGCTTGCGCGCCGGAAGGCGGCGCCCCGTCCCGATACATGGGATTGTAGGGCCGCAAGAGCAAGCAAGGGGCATTCCCTGGCTTGACGCACCCACCATGTGGAAATGGTGCCGCTTCCTTCAGCTGCGGCGGCGCAAAGATTCGTAAAGGCAGACGGCCGCCGCGGCAGCCACATTGAGCGACTCCTCGCCGCCCGGCTGCGGAATGGCCACCGACAGGCTGCAGTGCGCCATCACCGCCGCCGTCAGGCCCTGTCCTTCGTGCTCCATTACCCAGGCGCAGGGCTCGGGCAGCGGTGCGCTGGGCAAAAACTGGTCGGTGTGGGAACTGGTGGCCACCAGGGGCAGGCCGAGTCGCGGCAGGTCTTCGGCCTGGGCCTGCTCGACCAGGTGCAGCGCGAAATGCGCGCCCATGCCGGCACGCAGCACCTTGGGTGACCACAGGGCGGCCGTGCCCTTCAAGGCCACCACCTGGGCCACGCCCATGGCCGAGGCGCTGCGCAGGATGCTGCCCACATTGCCCGCGTCCTGGACGCGGTCGAGCACCACGGTGCGCACGCCGGCCTGAAGCCCCGAGACTTCGGCGCCCTCACCGCCCTTCCCTGCCTGCGGGCGCGCCAGCAGAAAGCC
>CAYPUS010000362.1:989-3636 GCA_964413815.1 uncultured Aquabacterium sp.
CGCCGCGCTCTGGCGTGACGAGGGCGCGCGCACGCGCCAGGCCGAAGCGGCGCGTGCTGTCGTTGCGCGCGGCGCCGATGCGTTCGACGTGACGGTGAACACGCTGCCCACCTTGCTCACCCGCGCCGAAACGCGGCGAGGCGCCCATGCGCCCGCCTGAGTTTTGGAAAGCCGATGCGCGCGGGCGACTCCAGGCCCGTGAAGGTCTTCCACAGCGCCTCGGGCACCACGGTCACCTTGCGGGCCTGGCGCGCCAGCTCGGACAGGCGGCTCGCCAGGGGATCGCTCCCAGCGCCCAGGCCGTGCTCGCCCAGCCAGGCGGTGTCCGCGATCACCGCCTGCGGCACCGCAACCCCGCGCGCCAGGCAGGCCGAACAGAGGTGATCCCCCTCCAGCCAGACTTCGCCCAGCTTGCGGTAGGCCGCCGGATCCTGCGCGTGCTTGCGCAGGCGCTGCACCAGGGGGTTGTCACGCGAGGTGACGGACTGGACGACGCCAGCGCCGGCTGAAAAAGAAGAGGGACTCATGGCTGCAGGGGGACATCCAGGTCCAGCGCCATCCGGACAGGCGCAAAGCTGCGCCGGTGCGCGGGGGACGGGCCGTGCCTGCGCAGCGCCGCCAGGTGTTCGGCCGTGCCGTAGCCCTTGTGGCCATCGAAGCCGTAATGCGGGTAGCTTTCATGCAGGCTCACGCACAGGCGATCGCGGTGCACCTTGGCCAGAATAGATGCCGCGGAGATGGCCTGCACCAGCGCATCGCCCTTGACGATGGCCTGCGCCGGCACGCTCAGCACCGGGATGCGGTTGCCGTCGACCTGCACCATCGCGGGCTTGAGCCGCAGGCCTTCCACGGCCCGGCGCATGGCCAGCATCGTGGCCTGCAGGATGTTGATCTCATCGATCTCTTCGACACTGGCCTCGGCGATGCTGCAGCACAGGGCCTTGGCGCGGATCTCGTCGAACAGCATCTCGCGCCGCTTGGCGGTCAAGGCCTTGGAGTCGGCCAGCCCTTCGATGGGTTGTTCATCGTCCAGGATCACCGCCGCCGCCACCACAGGGCCCGCCAGAGGGCCGCGTCCCGCCTCGTCGACGCCCGCCAGCAGCCCGGCGGTCGCGGCCGGCCACAGCAGGTCCAGCTGCTGGGGCACCGTGCCCATGGCAGAGGCGATCCGGGTGGGCTTGGCGCCCCCCGCAGGCAGCCGCTTATCGGCTTTCAAGGACTTGGGCGATGGCATCGCAGGCGGCGCGGGCAGTGTCCCGCTTCAAGGTGTGATGGAGTTCCAGAAAGCGCTGCTGGACCGACAGAATGCGCGCCGGCTGCTCGAACCAGGCCAGCACATCGGCGGCCAGCTGCGCCGGGTTGGCGTCGTGCTGCAAGCGCTCGGGCACGGCCATCTCGGACAGCAGGATGTTGGGCAGGCCCACCCAAGGCAGGTAGGCCATGCGTTTCATGATGGGCCAGCTCACGGCGCTGATCTTGTAGGCGATCACCATGGGGCGCTTGAACAAAGCGGCCTCCAGGGTGGCGGTGCCGCTGGCAATCAGCGTGACGTCGCAGGCGGCCAGCGCCTCGTGCGACTGGCCATCGAGCAGGGTCAGGGCCGCATCCGGTGCGTGCTGCGCCACCAGGGGCTCGACCATCGCGCGCATGCCCGGCACCACCGGCAGCACGAAGCGCAGATCGGGGCGCTGACGCCCCAGCAAGGCCACCGTCTGCAAGAAGGTGGGCGCGATGTGCTGGAGCTCGCCGCGACGGCTGCCCGGCAGCACGGCCACAACCGGCGCATCCGCCGCCAGGCCCAGCTTGCGGCGGGCCGCCTCGCGGGGCACGTCCAGCGGGATGGTGTCGGCCAGCGGATGACCCACGAAGGTCGCCGCGATGCCCTTGTCGTGGTAGAGCTTGGGCTCGAAGGGAAAGAGGCACAGCATGTGATCGACCGAGCGGTGGATCTTGTTGATGCGCCCGCCCCGCCAGGCCCAGATCGAGGGGCTGACGAAATGCACCGTCTTGATGCCGGCGGCCTTGAGGCGGGCCTCCAGGCCCAGGTTGAAGTCCGGCGCGTCGACCCCGACGAAGACATCGGGGCGCTCTTTCAGCAAACGGGTGCCGAGCTGATCGCGGATGCCCCAGATCTCGCGGAAGCGCCGCAGCACCTCCATGTTGAAGCCATGCACGGCCAGCTTTTCATAGGGCCACCAAGCCTCGAAGCCATGGGCGGCCATCTTGGGGCCGCCAATGCCGTGGGACGCCAGGCCCGGCCAGCGCTGCACCATGCCGCCCAGCAGCAGGCCCGCCAGCAGGTCGCCGGAGGTTTCGCCAGCCACCATGGCCACACGGGGAGCGGAGGTCTCGCCAGCCATCACCACCTGAGCCTGCAGCGCCTTCAGCGCACGATGCCGCGCTCGGCGCGCGCCAGGAATTCCAGCATCTTGTCGATGTCGGCGTCGGCCTCGGCGGCCTGGCCCTGACCTTGCCCCTTAAGGGCCGCGATCTCGGCCTTGGCCGCCTCCAGCGTCAGGCCCTTGCGGTAGAGCAGGCGGTACATCTGCTTGAGCATGGCCAGGCGCTCGGGCGAGTAACCCTGCCGGCGCGGGCCTTCCTGGTGCACATTGCGCGCTTCGGCCGGGTTGCCCTCGGCCACCACGAA
>CAYPUS010000363.1:0-3635 GCA_964413815.1 uncultured Aquabacterium sp.
TTGGGTGCCACGTCGGCCAAGCCCAGGCGCGGATCGAGCAGCACCCAAGGCCCATGTCTTCAACGATGGGAAAGCCGAGACCTTGTGGTTGTGCGATGCCCGCTGGCGCGCGCAGGCCGAGGAACGGGTGGGGGCAAGGCGTGTCGTGCCCGTGCCGGGCTTGTTGCGAAGCGATGAGACACCTGATCTGTCGCTGGCCATCGCGGCCCTGCGCTCGCGCGGCTTTCAGCGCATCTTCATCGAAGGCGGCGGGGTGACGGTCTCACGCTTTCTGGCACAGGGGTGCCTGGATCGCCTGCATTTGTCGGTGGCGCCGGTCATCATCGGCGACGGCCGGCCCGGCCTGCGCTTTGCCGGGGCATCACGGCTGGCCGATTGCCCACGCCCCAGCCACAGCGTCCATCGCATGGGCGTTGACCAGCTGTGGGATCTGGATCTGCGGGCGCCTTGCCAGGCCGCCGAAGCCAGCTGAACGCCAGGCAGGCGTTCAGGCAAGGGCCACAAAATGCCCGTTCGCGCTCAGGGCAGGGTGGCCAGCAGGTCCACATGGCCCACCGTCAGCCGGGTGGCGTCGATGCACGCCATGCGCCTGGCTTGCCATGCATCGATGGCCTGGGTGGCAGACGTGGTGGAGATCGCCGGCATGGCCGAGGGCGGCCAGGTGCCACCCAATGGGGCCTGTTCGCGCGCGGCCTGGGCCATGCCCTCGGTCATGGCCGCCAGCATGGCGGAGGCATCGCCGCCCGTCGCGCTGCTCTGGCACGCATCGATCACCCAATCGCTTTGCGCCTGTGCCACGGCATAGCCTGCCTCCCGCATGCCTTGCACCGCCCGCGCCACCGCCTCGGCACCCAGCGCGGGGCCGAATCCTTTGTCCCTGCGCTGGTGCGCGGTGAACAGCGCATCCACCTGGGCATCCAGCGGATCAGCTGGTGTCCAATCGGTTCGGCCGTCAACACTCAGCGCAAACAGCATCGCCGCACCAGCCTGCCTGGCCTGAGGGATCAGCGCATGCAGCCAGCCGTCCGACACCAGATCGAGCAGGGCGGAGGCGGTCACCAGATCGGTCTGGGTGAAGTCCAGTTGCGCCAGTTGCCCGGCAAGGTCCAGCCGAAGCAGATGGACCTCGGCTTCGAAGCCCCGGCCGGCAAGGTGAATGACGCCGGCGGGGGGCGCGTCCGGTCGGGCATCCCCTTGTGCTTGCGTGCGGCCACCGCCTTGGCTGCCCGGTGCGATCTCGCACGCGTGGCCCTCGCGGCGCGCCCATGCCGCCAAGGCCGCCGGGACGGCCGCCAGCAAGGCCGGGTCGTGATCGATCAGGCGCCATCGTTGCCGGCCGCCCAGCTTCGGCGCGAGCAGCCGCAGGTTCGAACCACTGCCGCAGGCCAGGTCCGTCACGGACAAGGTCCCGGCGCGCCCAGCTTGCCGCAGGCGGGCGACGTGGCTTGCCCACGCTGCGAGCCATCGCGGATCAGCCAGGGCCGCTTGGCGCGCGTGGTGGTCGAAGGGTTCGCGCAAGTGCAGCCAATCGGCGCTGAATCCGCTCATGGATGAGGGCTCCGGGTGTTATGGGTGAGGGCGCGGCCAAACCGCTCGACCGCCTGTGGCCAGTCGGGCAGGCGAGTCCGTGCGGCCCGCGCGCCCTCGGCCAGCCGGACGCGCAGAGCGGGATCGTCCATCATGCGCCGGAGCGCTTCGCGCAAGGCCAGCACGTCGCCGGGCGGCGCCAGCAGGCCGGCTTCAGTTGGCACGGTGTCAGGAATGGCGCCCGCCGTGGTGCTGACGATGGGCAGGCCATGCGCAAGCGCTTTGGCCAGCACCATGCCATAGCCTTCGTGGAACGACGGCAGCACAAACACCTCTGCGCGCGCGTACAGCTCAGCCAGGCGGACCGCGTCCACTTCACCATGCAGGTGAACGCGGTCGTCCAGTCCGTGTGCCGCCACGGCGGTGCGCACGGTGGCCGCGGTGTCGCGGTCGCGCGTGGTGCTGCCTGCGCAGTGCAAGGCCCATGGCCGGTCCTGAAGGCCCGCGAGGGCCTCGATCAGCACGGCATGCCCCTTGCGCGCGGTCACGGTGGCCACGCAAAGCAGGTTCAGCGTGCGCGCCGGTGTGCTATGCCCGCCGTCTGTCAGGCTTTTGACCTCATCCCGGCGTGAGACGACATCGGCCACGCTCGTGCCCGGCTCCACCACGCTGATCCGGCTGTCATGCACGCCATACGCCCGCAGCGCCCTGGCGGTCGCACGGCTGGTGACGATGACCCGCCGCGCCCAGCGCAGTGCGCGCCGTTCGCTGTCGAACAACTGCTGACTTTGCAAGGCGGAGCAGCCCGTCTCCAGCGCCAGCGGGTGATGCACCAGCGCGACCCAGTCAAGCCTTTGCCCATGCGCCTGCACGATGTCGGGCATCGCACCCATGGCCAGCCCGTCGGCTACCACGGTGCTGCCATCCGGCAAACCCGCGATCCGGCTGGCAAGCGCGGCCTGCGTGCGCGCGTCGGGCCACGGAAAACCTTCGCCAGCCGCGAGGATGCGCACCTGCCAGCCCGTGTCGCGCAGGCCAGCGATGATCTGGCGATCGTAGGCATAGCCCCCCGTCAGGCTGGCCAGCTCGCCGGGCACCAGAAAGACGATGGCCCGCTCGGCCAAGGCGGCGCGCATCAGCCGCGCGCAGCAAGGGGCAGGGCGCCCTCGTAGGCCGCCCACGCCACATGGGATTCATGCAAGGTCACCTTCATCTGCCGCAGGCCGTCGGCATGCGGCCCCAGTTCACCAGCGGCCATGCGCCCCGCCACGCGATCGAAAATGACGCGGGCCAGGAACTCGGTGGTGGTATTGCGGCCGGTGAAGGCCGGTTCCTCATCGAGGTTGCGGAAATTGAGCTCGCCCAACACCGTGCGCAGCACCTGGGTGGCCAGGCCGATGTCGACGACGACGCCATCGGCATCCAGCTCGGGCCGGCTCAGGGTCAGGTCCACCACATAGGTGGCGCCGTGCATGCGCTGCGCAGGGCCGAAGACGGCGCCCTGGAAGCTGTGGGCAATCATGAAGTGGTCGCGGACATTGACGCTGTACATGGCGGTTTTGGGTGAAAGAGGTGAGAAGGCTCAGGGATAGTCGATGCGATGGCACAAGGTGTGCGGCGCCTCCCGCGTGGCCAGGCGTGCCAGCACGGCCGGCAGCTCGGCGAACGGCGATGCATCGGTGATCAGCGCATCCAGCGCCGGATCCTTCAGCAGCGAAAGCGCCAGTTCAAAACGCCGGCGATGGTCCCAGCGGGGGCGCTGAGCGGTGGCCACATGGCCCACTTGCGAACTGCGCAGCGTCAGGCGCCGGGCGTGGAAGGCGCCACCCAGCGGCAGCGTGACCGGCCGCTCGCCATACCAGCTCAGTTCCAGCACCGTGGCCTCGAAGGCGGCCAGCGCCAAGGCGGTCGTCAGGCCGTCCGGGTGGCCGCTGGCATGGATCACGAGGTCTGCTTCGCCTTGCGCGGCCTGCGGCGCGGCAAAGTCCAAACCCAGTCGGTTGGCAATGGCCCGCCGGCCGGGCTGCGTGTCAACGAGTTGAACCTGGCACCCAGGCACCCGCGCTGCCAGCCAGGCCACCAGCAGCCCCACGGTGCCCCCGCCCACC
>CAYPUS010000364.1:0-3626 GCA_964413815.1 uncultured Aquabacterium sp.
TGGGGGCCGCCATCGCGTGCGGCAGCCAGAAGTGGAAGGGGAACTGGGCGCTCTTGGTGAGCGCCCCGAGCAGCACCAGGCACAGCGTCAGCGGGTAAAGCGGGTGAGCCCGCACCTCGTCGCCGGCCTGCAGCACCGCATCGAGTTCGTAGCTGCCGACGATGTGGCCCAGCAGCAGCACGCCGCCCAGCAGGGCCAGCCCGCCCGTGGCCGTGACGGTGAAGGCCATGCGCGCGCCCCGGCGTGCGTCCTTGCGGTGCGTCCAGTAGCCGATCAGCAGGAAGGAAAAGAGGCTGGTCAGCTCCCAGAAGATGACCATCTGCACCAGGTTGCCCGAGACGACGACGCCGAACATGGCGCCCATGAAGCCCAGGATCAGCGAATAGAAACGCGCGGCCGGATCATCTGGCGAGAGGTAGTAGCGGGCATAAATGATGACCAGCAGCCCCATGCCGGTGACCAGCGTGGCGAACATCCAGGCAAAACCATCCAGCCGGACCAACACGTCGATACCCAGACTGGGTAGCCAGACAAGGCGCTCGGCCACGACCCCGCCAGCCTGGATTTCCGGATACAGCATGACCAGCGGCACGGCCATCACCAAGGCGATGGCCGCCGCCCACAAGGACTCCAGATTGCGGGCGTTGGTGGGCAGCAGCGCGGCGACCACGCTGCCGACGAAGGGCAAAAAGAGAAGAAGGAGCAGCGACATTGGCGGGTAGTCTACGTCGGAAGCGCGGGTGTCCCGGCCAGGGCCGCAACAGGATGCACATCGCATGCCGCCCCACCAGATCATGGGGGGGCGGCCCGTGAATAGTTGGCAGGCGAGGGTCTGACCCTAGCTGACTTTCCCGATCCGCGAATGCGCGCCGACGGCCCAGAATCATTACATCGATTCCGCAATGGTCCGACTGTGAGCACCCTCGCCGCCCTTCCCGCCACGCAGACTGCCACCACATCCGTTCAGTACCTGATCGGACTGGTGCTGGTGGGCGCCCTGCTGGTGGCCTCCCTGGCCTCGCTGATGCAATGCCAGAGCCGCTGGGTGATCCGCTGGCCGCGCCTGGGCCGCCTGGGCGATCTGCTGCTGACGGCCGATCCCGAACAGCGCGAGTACATCCTGCGCCACCTCGTCGGTGCCGCCAACTGCCTGGCCGGGCTGGGCGCGCTCAACTATGGCGTCACCCGCGGCGTGGTCGACCCTGAACCGTGCCGGTGGCTGACGGCATCCGCCCTGGGCACGACCGCTGTCTTCTACACGATGATCCGCGCCGGTGTGAACCGGCAGATGGACGAGCCGTCCCTGGTGGGCTGGCAGACACTTTGCGCCAGCCTCTTTCTGGCCTGGGGCTACTACCTTGGGGGCCCATGCAAGCCGGTGGCCCTGATCCTGCTGATCATGATGCTGCTGTTCTGTGTCTTCAACACCACCCCCCGGGTGCTGATGCGCACCGGCGTCGCGGCGGCGATCGCATTCGGCGGCGTGATGGCCCGCATCGCCTACGAAGAGCGGCAGGTCCACAACGGCCCCGAGATCCAGATGGTGTATTTCGTCGTCCTGATCATCCTCTTGATCAGTTGCTATCTGATGGCCCAGCAGCACGCCCGCCTGCGCGCCCTCGCCCACCAGCGCAAGCAGGAACTCTCGCAGGCACTCGACCGCATCCAGATCGAGGCCACGCGCGACGACCTGACCGGCCTGCACAACCGCCGGCACATGCTGGCCCAGTTGAAGCTGGAGCGCCACCGCTGCATCCGCACCGGCCGGGGCTTTTGCCTGGCCCTGATCGACATCGACCACTTCAAGCAGATCAACGACACCCATGGCCACGGCACCGGCGACGAGGTGCTGCGCCAGGTCGCCACCTCGATCGAAGCCGGGTTGAGGGAAATCGACCTGGTGGCCCGCTGGGGTGGCGAAGAGTTCCTCGTCATGTTCACTGACACCGACTGCGACACGGCCGAGCAGGTGCTGGGCCGCATCCTCGTGCAGTTGGGCGGCCTGGCCGTGTGCACCGGTCATCCCGACGTGCGTGTGAGCTTCTCGGCTGGCGTGACCGCCTTTGCTGGGGATGAGCCGCTGCACGCCACCATCGACCGCGCGGACCGGGCGCTCTACCTGGCCAAGGCCGAGGGACGCCATTGCATCCGGCGCGCGCTCCCGCCGCCTGCCCCGCTGGCGAGCTCCGCCGCCTGAGCGCGGCCCCTACGCGCCAGTCCAATACGCGTATACCGCGCATTACTTGGCACAAAGCGCCGCACGCGCCTGGGCAACCCCCCCCAACGCCCGGGGCGAAATGGCGAAAATGAAACCATGCACCGCTTTCCGCAGGCCCCCCCTTGAGTTCCACCCCGCTGACCGAGTTGAGTACCGCCGGCTTCCCCAACGGGCCGCTCGCCTGGCTCTGCTTGGGCGCGCTGGCGTTCTTTGCCATGGTCATCGGCTTGTTCGTGGCGCGGCAGGGGCGCAAGGCCGGCACCAGGTGGCCGCTGCTCGACACCCTCCATGACCTGGCACTGACGACGGATCCCAGACAGGTCACCCTCATCTTGCGCTTTGCGGTGGGCGCCTTCAACGCGGTCATCGGCGTGCTGGCCTTGAATTACGGCGCCATGCATGGCGCCATCGAGCCCGAAGGTTGCCAATGGCTGAGCGCCACCGCGCTGGCCGTGGTCGCGGCGCTCTTCGCCGTGCTGCGCAGTGGCCGAAATCAGACCTTCGCCGACCCTTCCATGGCCGAGCCCCAGCTGCTGGCGTGTGTGGGTTTCCTGGCCTGGGGCTATGTGCTGGGCGGCGTGGGGCGACCGATCGCCCTGCTGCTGCTGTTCGTCTTCCTGCTGTTCAACATGTTCACGTCGACCATGCAGGTGCTGATCCGCGCCAGCGTGTTCGCCGCCCTCGCCTTTGGCGCGGCCATGGCCTACGTGAGCATGCAAGAGCCCATCGTGGTCGTGCCCGGGGGGCCGCAGCCGATGTACAAGCTGCAGCTGGTCTACTTCGGCGTGCTGGTGGTGATGCTCGTCTCCATCTGCCTGATGGTCAACTTCCTGAACCATCTGCGTGCCAAATCCAGCCGCCGCAAGATGGAGTTGGGCGAGGCGCTGGCCCGCATCCAGGACCTGGCGATGCGCGACGAGTTGACGGGCCTGTTCAACCGCCGTCACATGCTGGAGCTGCTCAACAACGAGAAGCACCGCAGCATCCGTTCGGACCGCAGCTTCTGCATCGCGCTGATCGACGTGGACCACTTCAAGGCCGTCAACGACACGCATGGTCACAATATCGGCGACGAGGTGCTGGCCGCCGTGGCCTCGGTGATCTCGGGCGGCCTGCGCGAAACCGATGTGGTGGCGCGCTGGGGCGGCGAGGAGTTCCTGGTCATGTTCCCCGACACCGACAGCGGCAGCGCCGAAGGCGTGCTCAAGCGCATGCAGCTGGCGCTGGCCGCGGCCGTCATGAGCCCGCAGGTGCCCGAGTTGAAGGTGACCTTCTCGGCGGGCGTGACGCGCTACGAGGCCGAAGAAATGCTCACCCGCACGATCGACCGGGCCGACCGGGCGCTGTATGCGGCCAAGGATGCGGGCCGCAACCGGGTGGCCCGCTTCGATCCGGGCCAGGTGGGCCC
>CAYPUS010000365.1:0-3601 GCA_964413815.1 uncultured Aquabacterium sp.
CAGCGCGGCAAGCTCGACGCGCTGCTGGCGCTGGCCGAGGCGCACGACTGCCGCCGCGTGCGGCTGCTGGCCTATTTTGGCGAGGCATATGCCGGCATGCCCGACGCCGGGCCGCCCCAAGGCGGGCAGCGCCCCCTCGGGGGGCCGCGAGAGCCCGGAGGGCCGAGCTTGGGGGTCTATTGCGGAAATTGCGACAACTGCCTGCATCCCCCGGCCACCTGGGACGGCACCGAGGCCGCCCGCAAGATGCTCAGCTGCATCTACCGCTTCTGGCAGCACGGGCGCCAGCGTTTTGGCGCCGGCCACCTGATCGATGTGCTGCGCGGCAAGCAGACCGACAAGGTTCAGCAGTACGGCCACCACACCCTGAGCACCTTCGGCATCGGCGCCGACCTGCCCGAAAACCAATGGCGCGCCGTGTTGCGCCAGCTGGTGGCCCTGGGGCACGTCGTCTCAGAAGGCGAGTTCAACACCTTGGTGCTGACCGACAGCGCCCGGTCGGTGCTCAAGGGAGAGGTGCACCTGACGCTGCGCGAGGCGGTGGAGCCCACCCGGCGCAGCCGCCCTGCCAAGGCGCCGGGCAAGAGCGCCGCTCCCGCCGATCTGTCGGACGACGCGCTGGCGCGCTTTCAGGCGCTCAAGGCCTGGCGGGCCGAGGTGGCCCGCGAGCACAATCTGCCCGCCTATGTGGTGTTCCACGACGCCACGCTGGCCGACATGGCCCGCATCGCGCCCCAGACGCTGGGAGAGTTGGGCGGCATCAGCGGCGTGGGGGCCAAGAAGCTACAGGCCTATGGGCAGGCCATCCTGGATGTGTTGAATGGTGCGCATTGATCGCTCCCTTGAATATCCGCACCAAATTGGGTTGATGTGGCCGCAAATCTCGGTGAAAACAAGGGATTGTCCTGGTGGTCAAACAATTTGACCGCATATTCGGCGCGCCTGCGCACCGTCGTGGGTCGTTATGCCGACTCGGAGTCGGGGCGAAGGAAATCCCTTAAAAGTCCTCGGGCATCTTGTGTTTTTGTCCGGAAATGAAGGTTGATGTGCTCTTTGTGTTGTCGCACGACCACGAAACACCCCTCAAAACGCGCCAAAAAGCTGTCATGGTTCTTGCTAGCTGAACCGCCGGCGGACTTTCCGTCCCAAAATGAACTTCGCGGAAGGGGTCTTTGAAACCCCCCAGTTCAGAATCTTTTGTTCATCTCATAGCTAGGAGAACTCGATGTTTGCAAAGAAGAACCTGGTGGCAGCTGCCGCCCTGTTGGCTGTGGCTGGTGCTGCCCAGGCCCAATCCAGCGTGAAGCTGTATGGCTACGTGGAAGCGGCTGTTGGTTCGTTTGAAGATGCCCATGCCAAGGGCACCAAGACCCGCGCCACCAAGGTTGAAAGCGGTCAGATGATGACCAGCTTCATCGGCCTGTCGGGCTCGGAAGACCTGGGCGGTGGTCTGAAGGCTGAGTTCGCCCTGGAATCCTTCCTGGCTAGCGACACCGGCGCAACCCTCACCAACAAGGCCGGCGGTTTCTGGGGCCGTGGCTCCTTCGTCGCCCTGAGCGGCGACTTCGGTAAGGTGGCCCTGGGCCAGTACGACAACCCCCTGTTCACCTCGGGTTACCTGTACAACCCCTTCGGCAGCTCCATGGCCTTCTCGCCGACGATGCGCCATTACTACAGCACCGATGGTGTCATGAGCTTTGACACCGGCTTCGTGAACTCGGTCACCTATGAAACGCCCAACCTGGGCGGCTTCACGGCAACGGCCCAGTACTCGCCCAAGGAAACCACCGCTGCTGGCTCCAAGAACAGCTGGTCTGTGGCCGGTAACTACACCGCTGGCCCCCTGAGCGCACAACTGACCTATGTCCGCAGCGGTATCGACGCCGCTGGCGCATACGTTGGCGACCAAAAGGTCTGGAGCCTGGGCGCCAGCTATGACTTCGGCGTGGCCAAGGCCTTCTTGCAGTACACCGATGTGGACGACAAGACCAATGCCGAAGACGACACCATCTACCAAGTGGGCGTGAGCCTCCCCCTGAGCGACAAGTCCTCGGTGCTGGCCTCGTTCGGTCAACTCAAGGTTAAGGCTGCTGGTGCTGGCGTCTCCCAAAAGGATCGCGTGTTCTCGCTGGGCTATGAGTACGCGCTCTCCAAGCGCACGGGCGTGTACGGCGTGTTCACCAACAACACGGAAACCAAGACTGCCAACAACGAGTCTGGCCAGACTTACGCTGTTGGTATCAAGCACTCGTTCTGATCGATCGCAAGATCCTCGGAACCGTGTATGAAAAACGCCCCCTTGGGGGCGTTTTTCTTTTGGCGCGCGCTACGGAACAAGCAGGCGCGCCCACCGCGTCAGCGGCCCAGGCGCCTCAGCTGCACTCGAACTGGAAAACCGCCGTCGGCGCCCGCAGATTGGGCAGGAAGCGGATCACCTCGCCGCCAGCGAGCCCGAAGGACTCGGTGATGCGCAGGCCGTTCTTGCGGGCCAGCACCTCGAAGTCGGCGAAGGTGGACACGCGGATGTTGGGCGTGTCGTACCACTGGTAGGGCAGGGTCTTGGTGACCGGCATGCGCCCTTGCAGCACGCTCAGCCGGTGCGGCCAGTGGGCGAAGTTGGGAAAGCTCACCACGCCCATGCGGCCCACCCGTGCGGTCTCGCGCAGCATGGCTTCGGTGTTGCGCAGGTTCTGCAGGGTGTCGAGCTGCAGCACGACATCGAAGCTGTTGTCATCGAACAGGCTCAGGCCCTCTTCGAGGTTGCGCTGGATGACGTTCACGCCCCGGCGCACGCACTCGATCAGCTTGGCATCATCGATCTCGACGCCGTAGCCGGTGCACTGGCGGTGGTCGCGCAAGTAGGCGAGCAGGGCGCCGTCGCCGCAGCCCAGGTCGAGCACGCGCGAGCCCGGCGGGATGAGGTCGGCGACGACCTGGTGGATGGATCTCTGGCTCATCGTCTCGGTCCCTTGTCTGCTTCAGGCGGCCGATGCGCGCAGGGTTGCGCCAGATGCGCCGCTTGCGCCGACCTCGTTGGCGAGGCGATTGAAGTAGGCGCGCATGACGTCCAGGTAGCGCGGGTCATCGAGCAGGAAGGCGTCGTGGCCGTGCGGGGCGTCGATCTCGGCATAGCTGACATCGCGGTTGTTGTCGACCAGGGCCTTGACGATCTCGCGTGAGCGGGCCGGCGAGAAGCGCCAGTCCGTCGTGAAGCTGACGATGAGGAATTTCGCCACGGCCTTGGCCATGGCGGCCGACAGCTTGCCGCCGTACGCGCGGGCCGGATCGAAATAATCCAGCGCGCGGGTGATCAGCAGGTAGGTGTTGGCGTCGAAGTAGTCGCTGAACTTGTCGCCCTGGTAGCGCAGGTAGCTTTCGACCTGGAATTCGATGTCCTGGGTGCTGTAGCTGGGCTCGGCCCCGATTTCGCGGTCGACCAGCATGCGCCCGAACTTCTCTTCCATCACATCGTCCGAGAGGTAGGTGATGTGGCCGATCATGCGCGCCACACGCAGGCCCCGGCGGGGCACGACGCCGTGCGCGTAGAAGTGGCCGCCGTGGAAGTCCGGGTCGGTGATGATGGCGCGGCGGGCCACCTCAT
>CAYPUS010000366.1:0-1429 GCA_964413815.1 uncultured Aquabacterium sp.
TGTCGTCCCCCGATTCGGCCACGCCGACGTGCACGTTGAGCGCGCGCGGGTGCTTCTCGGGCAGCGCAGTCAGCTCGAAATAGTGCGTGGCGAACAGGGTGAAGGCCTTGTTCTTGTCGTGCAGGTGGCTGGCGATGGCGCCGGCCAGGGCCAGGCCGTCGAAGGTCGAGGTGCCGCGTCCGATCTCGTCCATCAGCACCAGCGAATGCTCGGTGGCGGTGTGGACGATGGCGGCGGCCTCCGTCATCTCCAGCATGAAGGTGGATTGGGCATTGGCCAGGTCGTCGGCCGCGCCGATGCGGGTGTGGATCGCGTCGATCGGGCCCAGGCGGCAACTGGCCGCCGGCACGTACGCGCCCATGGCCGCCAGCAGCGTGATCAAGGCCACCTGGCGCATGAAGGTCGACTTACCGCCCATATTGGGGCCGGTGACGATCATCATGCGGCGGTTGGCGTCGAAGCGGCAGTCGTTGGGGATGAAGGCCGCGCCGGTCGTCTCCATGAGGCGCGCCTCGACCACCGGGTGCCGGCCTTTTTCGATCTCGATGCAAGGGTGGGGGCTGAACTCCGGGCGCGTCCAGCCCAGCGTCGCCGCGCGTTCAGCCAGGGCCGCCAGGGCATCGATGGCCGACAGCGCACGCGCCAGCGCGCCCAGGGCGCCGATGTGGGCCTGCAGGAAATCGATCAGTTGCTCGAAGAGGAACTTCTCGCGCGCCAGCGCCCGGTCCTGGGCCGACAAGGCCTTGTCCTCGAAGGCCTTGAGCTCGGGCGTGATGAAGCGCTCGGCGTTCTTGAGCGTCTGGCGGCGCTGGTAGTCCAGCGGCACCTTCTCGGCCTGGCTTTGGGTGACCTCGATGTAGAAGCCGTGCACCTTGTTGAACTGCACCCGCAGATTGGGAATGCCGGTGCGGGTGCGTTCGCGCGCTTCCAGCTCCAGCAGGAAGGCATCGCAGTTGTCGGAGATCGCCCGCAACTCGTCCAGATCGGGGTCGAAGCCGTTGGCGATGACGCCGCCATCGCGCAGCAGCACGGCGGGCGTTTCCATCAGCATGGCCTGCAGGCGCTCGGCGATGGCCGGATCCGGCGCCAGCGCGGTGTGAAGCTGGGCCAGCAAGGGCGCTCCCTGCGGCACGCGCTCGCGCAGCTGCGGCAGGCTCAGCAAGGTGTCGCGCAGGCCGGCCAGTTCGCGCGGGCGCACCTGGCGCAGGGCCACGCGCGCTGTGATGCGCTCGACATCGCTGATCTGGCGCAGCGCCTCGCGCAATGACTCGTGCCCCTGCTCCACCGCGTGCGGAGCCAGCAGGCAGGCGATGGCGTCGTGGCGGGCGCGTGCCGTGGCGCGGTCGCGCAAGGGTTGGGTCAGCCACTGGCGCATCGCGCGGCTGCCCATGCCCGTTCAGCCACAGCAGGTGCGCCGGCTGCCAGCCGC
>CAYPUS010000366.1:1439-3593 GCA_964413815.1 uncultured Aquabacterium sp.
GGTGTCGATGAGGGACAGCAGCGTCGGGGCGTCTTCGCCACGCAAGGTCTGCGTCAATTCCAGATTGCGCAAGGTGGCCGGCGGCAGGTCCATCAGTTCGCTGGTGCGCGGCACCTCCAGCGAGGCCACGTGGGCCAGCGCCCTGCCCTGCGTGTGCTCGGCATAGCTGAGCAGCGCCGCGGCGGCCGAGTGGGCCAGCGCCAACTCTTGCGCGCCCCAGGACTGCAGGTGATTGACCTTGAGCTGCTCGCACAGCTTGCGCAGGCCCAGGCCGGCGTCGAACTGCCAGGTGGGGCGGCTGGTCATGGCCACACTGCGGCTGGTCTGCGACAGCATGGGCTGCAACGTGGGCGGGATGCGCTCGCGGTCGTAAAGGATCTCGGCCGGCTGCAGGCGGGCCAGCCAGCCGGCCAGCTCGCGTTCGGTGCATTCGGTCAGGCCCAGCTTGCCGCTGGACAGGCCCAGCCAGGCCAGGGCGCACGGCACGGCGTGCTCGGCATGGCGGCCGCGCTTGTCCATCACCACGGCCAGCAGCAAGGCATCGGCGCGCTCGTTGAGCAGCTCGGCATCGGTCAGGGTGCCGGGCGTCACCACGCGCACGACCTTGCGCTCCATCGGCCCCTTGGTGGCGCCCGGCTCGCCCATCTGCTCGGCGATGGCCACGGATTCGCCCAGGCGGATCAGCTTGCCCAGATAGGTCTCGACCGCGTGCACCGGCACACCGGCCATGACCACGGGCTCGCCGGCCGATTGACCGCGCACGGTCAGCGTGATGTCGATCAGGCGATTGGCCTTGCGCGCATCGTCATAGAAGAGCTCGTAAAAATCCCCCATGCGGTAGAACACGAGGGTATCTGGGTGTTCCGCCTTGATGCGCAGGTACTGCTGCATCATCGGCGTGTGCGCGCTGAACTCGGTCAAGATCGAACCCGGGGTTGGAGCAAATCCGCCATTTTAGGGTTGGGCGGCACCCCATCCGCCCTCAGCCGCCCCGGGCCTTGCGCTGCAGCTCGAGCAGGGCCACCTGCCGCTCCACCCAATCCAGGGCGGCATCACGACAGAGGAAGGCATCGCGGATCACGCCCGAGTGGCGTTGGTGATCACAGTATTCCTTGGCCAGGCCATAGGCCCAGTCCGGCACGACCAGCGCCAGCGGCACGTCGACCGGCAGACCGTGAGCGGCGATGTCCTTGTAGATCGCCACCAGGTCGACCATCGTGGTCTGGAGCTGGCAGCGGTCGTACATCACCACCACCCCCGTGACCTCGGGCCGGTCGTTCGGATAGACCTCGTAAAAGCGCTGCAAGGCCGCCATCGCCGACTTGCGCGTGAGCGTGCCCGATGCCTCGAACAAGGCAATGGACGAACGGATCGTCAAGCTGTATTCGGCGTGCGCCTGGTCCCAATCATTTGTCATGGTCACTGCTGCCCGTGCTGGCCCGCCTCAGATCTGAGCCCTGGTGATGATCGCCACGCATTTGACGAAGGACTCCAGCTGCCGCTTGTCATCCAGGATGGCGTCGAACTCCTTGGCCAGCTCGATCGCCATGGGCGAAAACCGGGTCACGTCGATGCTGGACAACTGGCGCTCCAGCGCCGCGCTCTTTTCCTCGATCCGGCTCTTGTCGCCCTCGATCACGTACATGCCCGGCGTCGCCATGCGCGTGGCCAGACTGGGGACATGGTGCCCCCTGTCATCCCGAGTGGGCTTGAGCCCCCAGTGCGAAGGGGGCACAACGTCGGCAAAGAAAGCCACCAGCTTGCCCAGATGCCGCTTGTGGATGCAGCCGCGCTTGCGCCAATCACCTACCGAAGAAGGCGTCACATTGAACTGGCGTGCCAGCGCCGAGGGGCCGATCCCCTTGATTTCCATGGCGCGCACCAGCGCCGCCCCCAAGTCCCGCCCTGCCAGCATGTCCACGTATGGACCCCTCCCTGATATCAATGACAGGGTCAATGCTAAATCAACGGCGGCGCCTGCACGGCCTTGCCGGTATCACCGTCACAAGTGCGGGACTGCTTCCCGCCCGAATGAGGGGGACTCAGAAGGGGGCATCGCCCTTCTTGTTGGCTGCGCGCTCTTCGGCGGCCTTGGCGGCGGTGATGCGCACGCGCTTGACCGGTGCAGGCGCCGCCTGTGCGGCCTTGGCGGCC
>CAYPUS010000367.1:0-3592 GCA_964413815.1 uncultured Aquabacterium sp.
CGTCGAGACCGCCGTCGAGCAGAAGGTGCCCTTCATCTGCTTCACCGCCACCGGCGGCGCGCGCATGCAGGAAGGCCTGCTGAGCCTGATGCAGATGGCCAAGACCAATGCCGCGCTGACCCGCCTGGCCAAGGCCCGGCTGCCTTACATCAGCGTGCTGACCGATCCGACCATGGGTGGCGTGTCCGCCAGCTTCGCCTTCATGGGCGATGTGGTGATCGCCGAGCCCCGCGCCCTGATCGGCTTTGCCGGCCCCCGCGTGATCGAGAACACCGTGCGCGAGAAGCTGCCAGAAGGTTTCCAGCGCGCCGAGTTCCTGGTGCAAAAGGGTGCCGTCGACATGATCATGGACCGCCGTGAGCTGCGCCTGAACATCGCGCGCCAACTGGCAGTGCTGTTGCGCCAGCCGGCCGATGCCGTCTCGGCGTGATGGTTGCCTGAGTGAGCGAGACACCTTCCCCCTCATCTCCCAAGCCGGTCACCCTCGATGACTGGCTGGCCCATTGCGAGCGCCTGCACCCTGTCGCCATCGACATGGGGCTGGCGCGCGTGGGCGCTGTCTGGCGCCGAACCGGCGTCACCCTTGGCACACCGCTGAACGCGGACCCTGCCCAGGACGATCAAGCCGATCTGGCCGATCTGGCCGATCAGGATCGTCCGGTCGTCTTCACCGTGGCGGGCACCAATGGCAAGGGTTCGACCTGCGCCATGCTCGAGCGCATCTTGCTGGCGGGCGGCTTTCGCGTCGGCGTCTATGGCTCGCCGCACCTGGTGCGCTTTGAAGAGCGCTGCCGGATCATGGGCGAGCTGGTCAAGGCCGATGAACTGGTGCCGCACTTCGAGGCCATCGAGGCCGCGCGCGCCCAGGGCGACGATGGCCAGCCCACGCCGCTGACCTATTTCGAGTTCACCACCCTGGCCATCATGCGCCTGCTGGCCACATCGCAGCTCGATGCGGTGATCCTGGAAGTGGGCCTGGGTGGCCGGCTCGATGCGGTGAACGTGGTCGACGCCGATTGCGCGGTGATCACCAGCATCGACCTCGATCACATGGCGTTCCTCGGGCCCGACCGCGAATCGATCGGGCGCGAGAAGGCCGGTATCATGCGTGCCGGCCGGCCCGCCGTCGTCTCGGATCCGCAGCCGCCGGCCAGCGTCGCCGCGCATGCCCAGGAGATCGGTGCCGATCTCTGGCTGTTCGGGCGCGACCACAACTACGCAGGTGACCGTCAGCAGTGGTCCTGGGGCGGGCGGGCCAAGCGTTTCAACGGCATGGCCTATCCCTCGCTGCGCGGCGCCAACCAGTTGCTCAACGCCTCGGGTGTGCTGGCCGCGCTGGAGGCCATGCGCGCACGGCTGCCGGTGTCCGCGCAGGCAGTGCGCACCGGCCTGGCCACGGTCGAGTTGCCGGGACGCTTTCAGATCATCCCGGGCCAGCCCACGCTGATCCTGGATGTGGCCCACAACCCGCATGCGGCGGCCACGCTGGCGGTCAACCTCGACCAGATGGGCTTTTTTCCGCGCACCCATGCGGTGTGGGGGGCGATGGCCGACAAGGACCTCGGCGGCATGGTCGCCAAGCTGCGGCCGTTGGTGGACGCCTGGTATTGCTGCGACCTGCCAACGCCCCGCGCGGCCACCGCTGCGCAGCTTCAGCAGGCCATCGAAGCCGAGGTGGCCGCCAAGCCCCTGGCCACCGCCCCGAAAGCCGGCGTGTGGACTCATGCCGACCCCATGGCTGCCCTGCATGCCGCACTGGCCGCGGCCGACCCGGCGGATAGAATCGTGGTTTTCGGGTCTTTCTACACCGTGGGCGGCGTCCTGCACGAGGGCTTGCCCAGGTTGAACGCGCCGCACATGCCGACGCACACGCCGTCGGCGTGACCGGATCCGAACGCACCCGAACGCTCCCGTTTGCCGATCATCCCGCCCCACGCTTGCCGGTCCCCGGTCTGAATTCTTGAGCATGCCGTTGTCTTCGCTCTTCCAGCGTTTCCGCCAGGTGGCCGCGTCCGGTCGCGTTGCCGCCCCCGAGGCGGTCCATGTCTCGCCCTCGGATGTCGAGGCTGCGCGTGTGCGGGCCCGGCGCCGATTGATCGGCATGGTCGTGCTGGTCGGCGCCGGCGTGGTGGGTTTTCCGTGGCTGTTCGAAACCCAGCCCAGGCCGATGTCGCACGATGTGGAAATGGTGCAAGCCCCGAGCGGCGAGGGTGAAGACGGCTTGAGCGTGGCGCGGGCGGCCTCGCGCGCGGCCAGCGGCAAGGTGGCCGTGGCCGGCATCGTGCCGCCGGCCGGCCGCGCTGTTGAACGGCCCGCCGACCGGTCGGCCGAGCGCGCCGACGAGCCGCGCGAAGAGATCTCGTCGCGCCCGCCGGTTGGCTCGGCAGAGCAGGGCAGGGCGGCCGCTGCCAAAGCGGTCGACAAGCCCGCAGAAAAGACAGAGAAGGCTGACAAGCCCCTCAAGCCCGGCCAGGCCGAGAAGGCGGCAGAGCGCCCCGCCAAACCCGTGGACAAGCCGGCCGCCAAGGCGCCTGACAAGGCCGAGACCAAGCCCGACAACACCCGCTATGTCGTGCAGTTCGGCGCCTTTGCCGATGCGGGCGCGGCCCGCGCGGCGCGCGAGAAGGTCGAGCGCCTGGGCATCAAGACCTACGCGCAGCAGATCGACACGCCTGCCGGCAAGCGCATCCGTGTGCGCGTGGGCCCCTATGCGGACAAGACAGATGCCGACAAGGCGCTGGCCACCTTGCGCAAGGCCGGCCTCAGCGGCGCCGTGCTGACTTTGTGATCACCCCGGAGACCCTCGCGACGTGGACACCGTGACCCTGAACGAGGCCGTGACGACGGGCGCCGCTGGCGCATGGACCATGGTCGACCTGATCCTGGTGGTCGGGTTGGCGCTGTCCGTCATCGTGGGCCTGTGGCGGGGCCTGGTCACCGAACTGCTGTCGCTGGCCGGTTGGGCCGTGGCCTACTTCGCCTCGCAGTGGCTGGGTGCGACCGCCGGCGCCATGCTGCCCGTCGATGTGCCGGGCTCCAAGCTCAACGTGATCGCCGGCATGGTCGTTGTCTTCGTGCTGGTGTGGCTGCTGTGGGCTTTGCTATCGTGGGCGCTCGTGCAGGTGATTCGCGCCTCCGTGCTCAGCGGTCCCGACCGGCTGATGGGTGCGGTCTTCGGCCTGATGCGTGGCGTGCTGATCGCGCTGATCGTCGTCTCGCTGGTGAACCTGACGCCCCTGACCAAATGGGAGCCATGGGCGCAGTCGCGCGGCGTGGCCTGGCTGCAGTGGATGCTCACGGGCCTGCGCCCGATGCTGCCCGCCGAGGTGGTGCAGTACTTGCCCGCGCAGCAGCCGACCCAGTGAACAAGCGTTATCCGACCGATTTTGATTTTTGGATGAAGAGGTGAAACCATGTGCGGCATCGTTGGTGTGATTTCCAAGACGCCCGTCAACCAGTTGATCTATGACGCGCTGTTGCTGCTGCAGCACCGCGGCCAGGACGCTGCCGGCATCGTGACGGCCGGCCCCGATGCGCACGGCCGCAAGTTCTTCATGCACAAGGCGCGCGGCATGGTCAAGGACGTGTTCCG
>CAYPUS010000368.1:0-3575 GCA_964413815.1 uncultured Aquabacterium sp.
ATGATGCTCAACGACGCGATGTACGGGATCATCTTCCGCGACATCAACATGCAGCGCACCTTCATCGACCAGTTCTTCTCGCGCATGGTCAACGGGCACGCCGGCATCATCATCAACACCGGCGAGGACAACTACCTCACCACCGCCGATGCCTGTGACGCGGCCCACACGGTGCTGGCCTCGCAGCTCATCAACGAACAGTTCGCCGTGCTCAGCGGCATCCCGCCCGAGCAGATGGGCCTCGGCCACGCCTTCGAGATCAACCCGGACCGCGACAACGGCTTCCTCTGGGAGATCGCCCATGCGCAGCTGGTGCGGCAGGTCTTTCCCGATGCCTGCCTCAAATACATGCCGCCCACCAAGCACATGACGGGCAACATCTTCAAGGGCCATGTGCAGGATGCGCTGTTCAACGTCGCCAGCGTGCTGACCCGCCAGCACATCCACCTGCTGGGCATGATGACCGAAGCCATCCATACGCCCTTCCTGCAGGACCGCTTCCTGGCCATCCAGAACGCCAGGCACGTCTTCGGCACGATGCGCGATCTGCATGCCGAGATCCAGTTCACGCCCGGCGGCCAGATCGAGCGCCGCGCGCAGCAGGTGCTGGCCGAAGCCGCCGACTTGCTGGCGGGCATCGAGACCACCGGCCTGCCCGATGCCATTGCGCAAGGCACCTTCGCCGACATCGCCCGCAGCTGGACCGGCGGCAAGGGCCTTGATGGGGTGGTGCGCAAGGCGGCCGATTACCACAACCCCTTCCCCGCCTTGATGCTGCCCGAGGAGTGCCGGCCATGAGCACGATCACCCCGCACACGCCCCCCACGCCCCCCTCCACGCCACACTGGATCCGCCCCTATGGCGACACCCTGGACGATGGCCGCGTGCAGCTGTCCTTCACGCTGCCGGCGCCTATGGGTGAAGAGGCCAAGGAAGCCGCCCGGCAACTGGCCCTGCAGATGGGCATCGACGAGCCCGCCGTCGTGCACAGCGAAGCCATGGGGCCCGGCTTCTCCTTCCATGTCCTGTATGGCCGCTGCCGCTACCGCGTGGACCTGGCTGGCATCACCGTGTCCAAGCCCGCCTTCGAGGTGCTGGACAAGGAGGCGATCAACGCCCGCATCCGGCAGGAGATGGGCCGCAAGATGGTCGTGATCGGTGCCTGCATCGAGACCGATGCGCACACCGTCGGCATCGACGCGATCATGAACATGAAGGGCTACAACGGCCACAAGGGCCTAGAGAGCTATGCCGAGATCCGCGCCATCAACCTGGGGGCGCAGGTCGATTCGGAGGTGCTGGTCTCGCGTGCCATCGAAGAAGGCGCGGACGTGATCCTGGTGTCTCAGGTGGTCACGCAAAAGAACATCCACCTGGACAACCTGACGCGACTGGCGGACATCCTGGAAGCCGAAGGCCTGCGCGAGCGCGTCATCCTGGTGGTCGGCGGCCCGCGCATCAGCCACGAACTCGCCAAGGAGCTGGGCTACGACGCGGGCTTTGGCACCGGCTGCCATGCCGAGAACGTCGCGTCCTTCGCGATCGACGAATGGGCGCGCCGGCACACCGCCATCGACAGGAGCACGCGATGACACCCACCACCTACACCAGCCTGATCCGCCTGCGCATGGGCGCGCACGATGCGCACTATGCCGGCCAGCTTGTCGACGGCGCCAAGATGCTGCAGCTCTTCGGCGATGTGGCCACCGAGCTGCTGATCCGCAGCGATGGGGACGAGGGCTTGTTCGTGGCCTACGACCACGTCGCGTTCCTGGCGCCCGTGCGGGCTGGAGACTACATCGAGGCTTGCGGGCGCATCGTCAACATGGGCAAGACATCGCGCAAGATGGTCTTCGAGGCCCGCAAGGTGATCAGCGCGGCGGAGGTGCCGGGGCAGCCATCGGCCTGCGATGTGCTGCCTGAACCCATTGTGGTGTGCCGGGCGTCGGGGACCTGCGTGGTGCCGGCGGCCTGTCAGCGCAAGCCCTCGACGACGCGGGATGCCGATGGTGGCCCGCGTGGTGAGGTGACGCAGGGCAAGGCCGCTCAAGACGCCTGAAAGACCCGAGAACAGGAGACGAGGAGCCCATCATGGACAAGCTCATCATCACCGCCGCCCTCACCGGCGCCGAGGTCACGCGCGCGCAGCAGCCCGCCTTGCCCGTCACGCCCGAAGAGATCGGCATCGCCGCGGCCGAATGCGCCGAGGCTGGCGCCAGCATCATGCATGTGCACGCCCGCCAAGACGACGGCACCCCCACGCAGGATGCCGCCATCTACCGGCGCATCATCGAGCAAGTGCAGCGGCGCTGCGATGCCATCGTGCAGATCTCGACGGGTGGTGCGGTCGGCATGACGGCGAGCGAACGCATGGCACCGCTCGCGCTGCAGCCGGAGATGGCCACGCTGTCGATGGGCTCGGTCAACTTCGGCGGCGATGTGTTTCTCAACCACCCGGCCGACATCGAGACGTTTGCCCTGGAGATGCGCACCCTGGGCATCAAGCCCGAGCTGGAGATCTTCGACAGCGGCATGCTGGCCACCGCCCGGCGCTGGCTGGACAAGGGCCTGCTCGACAGCCCCGCCCACATCGACCTGGTGTTTGGCGTGCCGGGCGGCATGAAGGGCACGGCTCAGACCCTGCTGTACATGCTATCGGAGTTGCCACCGGGTGCCACCTGGACGGCGGCGGGGATCGGCGCCACGCAATTGCCCATCGCCACGCTGGCCATCCTGATGGGCGGCCATGTGCGTGTGGGCTTCGAGGACAACATCCACTACCGCAAGGGCGAGTTGGCGTGCAGCAATGCGCAGCTGGTCGAGCGGGTGGCGAGGCTCGCCCGTGAACTGGGCCGCGAGGTGGCCACGCCCGATGAGGCCCGATCGATGCTGGGCATGCCACCGCGCTGAACTCAGGTCAACACCACCACATCCTGCCCCGCCTGCACCGCCCCGCCCTCCTTGCAGGCCACGCGCCAGACGATGCCCGGCTGCGTGGCCGTGACGGCGAACTCCATCTTCATCGACTCGACCACCACCAGCGTGTCCCCCGCCTGAACGGTGTCGCCCTCCTTGACCAGAACCTGCCACACACTGCCCTGCACGGCGCTGGCCACCGGCCGGGCATCGTCGGGCCAGTCTTCGGTCGACGCGGGCGCGGCGCTGCCCGCATCCTCGCTGACATACTCCGCCTGACCGGCCGCACGCCAGCGTTCGCGCTCGGCTTCGAATGCCGCTTGCTGACGGGCCTTGAAAGCGGCGATGGATTCGGCTTCGCGCTGCAGGAAGGCGCGGTATTCACGCAGGCTGAAGCGCGTCTCTTCGATGCGCAAGCCAGCGCGGCCAAGCGGGAAGTCGGTGCGCAGGCGCATCAGCGCTTCTTCGCTCACCGGGTGGAACTGCAACTGGTCGAAAAAGCGCAGCAACCAAGGCTGGCTGAACTCGGGCGCCGCGCCATCGCCATGCCGCCAGCGGTTCCACATCTGCACCGTGCGGCCGACGAACTGGTAGCCGCCCGGTCCTTCCATGCCATAGACGCACAGGTAAGCGCCGCCGATGCCCACGGCGTTCTCCGG
>CAYPUS010000369.1:0-3575 GCA_964413815.1 uncultured Aquabacterium sp.
CAAAACCTCAAAAACTCCTTGCCACACGGGAGGCGTCCATATAAGCACCGCAGGGAAGCCCCGCGCAGCGGGGCCGCCCCCGCAGGAGCCCGGCCAGAGGCTGCCCCAGCCCCGCCCTGCGGTGTAACGACAAAGCGCCCAACCCTAGGCACGCTCACGCACACACCCACGCAAGTCCCCACGGAAATCCGCAAAGAACAAAAGAAAAAACCCGCCGGCCCTCACAGGCCTGGCGGGTTTCTCTTTGAAGGCCCGAAGCGAGAACTTCAGGCAATCAAAACATCAGCCGGTCGATCAAGCATCCAGCGGCGTGATGCCGGCAATCGCCCATTCGCGGCTGCCGTCTTCCGGCTTGACCAGATGCCACAACTCATTGAAGGGCTCGGCACCCGCAGCGGCTTCCTCGCGGATCAGCCCGTGGAAGCGCACGCTGACGATCCACTGGCCGTCTTCGCGGGCGGTGTCCACCACCTCGGCGTCAAGCTGCATCACGTCGGTCTGGTTGGCGGCCTGGCCACGCTCCTGCAGGTCCAGACGCAGCGAAGCGAAAAGCTCGGGCGTGGTGAACTTGCGCAGGTCATCCAGGTTGGCGGCGTCATTGGCAGCCTGCAGGCGGATGAAGATCATCTTGGCAATGCGCTCGAAGCCTTGCACATCAAAGTCAGCCGGCGCCTGGCTCAAGGCCGCGGCGCTGGGGCCGCTGTTGGCCGGGGCCGAAGCACCACCTTGTGCAAAAGCCTGACGTTGCATGGGCTGCTGCTGGAAGGCTTGCGCCGGGCCACGCGCCACATCACGCGCAACATCGCGACCAAACGGCGCACCAGCACCCGCCAGTTGCGGACCACTTGCGGGCGCGCCCTTCATGCGGCGCATCACCCAGCCGATCACGACCACAGCCAGCATGGCCAGCAGAGCCATCATCAAGAAGTTGCCGAAGGCTTCACCCATGCCGAGGTGGCTCATCAGGGCGGCGATGCCCAGGCCTGCGGCCAGACCGGCGATGGGGCCCATCCACGAGCGCTTGCCAGCCTGTGCGGCTTGGCCTGCTGCGCCCGCATTGGCGGCGGCGTTGTTCTGTTGGGGCGAAGCCGATTGGTTCGGCGAGGGGTTGGGCGATGCGTTCGGCTGCTTGGCGGGCATCTGGCGCTGCATGCCCGAGGCACGGCCGCCACCCAGTCGTTTGGCTTCGGCATCTTCAGGGATGGACACGCCGCCCACACCTGCCAAGGCCACGGCCAAAGCCAAGAAGCTGTTCTTCCATTTCATCGCAGTCACTGTCCTGTTTCCTCAAGGGTCGGTTGCACGAAACGCCATTTTGCGCACATGCGAGGCCCCAGTCATGACCGTACCGGACAAAAGGAGGCAACTTTACAAGTCTTCAAACTCGGGTCGCAGCCGCGCGTCAGTCAGGCGGCCAGCACTTCCTTCGCGGCACGCTCGCCGGAGCGCACCGCCCCTTCCATGTAGCCCGACCACACCGGCGATGTCTCGGTGCCCGCCCAGTGCAGGCGCCCGATCGGCGCGCGCCACACCGGCGCGAAGCTGGTCAACACGCCCGGTGGGCAGACACCGGTGTAGCCGCCCGCGCTCAGGCCCTCGGCCTGCCAGTTCATCTCCACATAGGCGCGCGGCGTCTTGGCGGCGGCCCCGAAGTAGAAAGCAAAGGCCTCCAGCACCTTGGCCTTGCGCGTGGCCTCGCTCATCATCGTGGCGTCGATCGCATCCTGGCCTTCGATGAAGCCCATCATGATGCCCGGGCCGTTCGCGCCTTCGGGCGACACGTCGAAAGTCACCTTGGTGAGGAAGTCGTCGCTGCTGACCTGGCCATTGAGGCCCTGGTCGCGCCAGAAGGGCCTGTCATAGACGGCATGCACCTTCCACACCGAGCCCATGGGCACGCGCTGCATCAGTTGCAGGCGCGCGGGCATGTTGCCCGTCAAGGGCGCGTAGTCGAGCCGACTGGCCATCCATGGCGACATGGCCACCACCACGCGCTTGGCCCGCACGGTGAAGCCCTCGCCCTGCACCGTTACGCCGGTGGCATCTTGCGTGATGCTGCGGGCCTGTGCCTGGTAGAGGATGCGCGAGCCCAGTGTGTCGGCCATGGCCTGCGCGATGCGCTGCGAGCCGCCCACCACATGGTCTTGCTGCGCGCCGCCCGTGGTGCTGAGCATGCTGGTCAGCCCCCCGCCCGAGCGCACGTAGAACAGGAAGTACAACATCGAGATCGCATTGGGCTCGGTGCACAGCAGGGCCAGCACCGCCGTGCGCAGCAGGTTGCGCCCATCACGCGTGGTGGTGTTCTTGTCGATCCACTGCTGCACCGTCATCGCGTCCCACTCGGCGGCCTTGGCCGCGGTCCACGGGGTGTCGATCGGCACCTCGTTGGCCATGGCGTCCAGGCGCAGCATGGCGATGCCCGCATCTCCGGCTGCGAAGAGGTTGGCCGTCGGGATCACGCCGGAGTAGGTGGTGCGCTTGCCGCGCGCCACATTGACGAGCTTGCCCGTGTCATAGATCGGCGCCGTGGCAATGCCGAACTCCCTGGCCAGCGCGTACATGCGGTCTTGCGTGGGGCCCAGGAATTCGGCGCCACCGGCCACCACATGCTGCGCATACGGCGCCGGCAGGCGCTGGTTGAAGCAGCGGCCGCCCACACGGTCACGGCCTTCGAGCACCAGCACATCGCGCCCCGCCGCCACCAGCGACCGGGCACAGGCCAGGCCCGCATAACCGGCGCCGATCACCACCACATCGGTCGAAAGATGGCCCCGCACCGGCACGTTCGAGGACTGGGCCTGTGCCTGGCTGGCGGGCCCGTTGCCCAGCACGGTGGCGGCGGCCGCGGCGGACATGCCACCCAGCCAACGGCGACGATCGGTCG
Organism: uncultured Aquabacterium sp.; assembly: GCA_964413815.1. Lineage (GTDB taxonomy): Bacteria > Pseudomonadota > Gammaproteobacteria > Burkholderiales > Burkholderiaceae_C > Aquabacterium. The sequence goes on from CAYPUS010000369.1 coordinate 2,885, forward strand.
GTTTGCGCTTGTTCATGGTTACTGCTTCAAAAGGGATGGAAGGTGAAAGATCGGTGCGGCGCATCATGACATCCGGATAACGCGACGCAAGCAGGGCTTGCCCCATCGGCCAACATTCCACAATGCGGCAAGCGGGCCTGCCCCACGGTGCGTCTCCCTGCGCGCCCCACCCCAAGCCGCTGAGCCCCGATAATCCGCCGCATGACCGCTGCCCCCTCCCCCACCTCCTTCGGCAGCCTGCCGCTGACCGCTGCGATGCAGGACAACCTGCAAAAGCTCGGCTACCTGGCGATGACGCCCATCCAGGCCGCCAGCCTGCCCCTGACCCTGGCCGGGCAGGACCTGATCGCCCAGGCCGCCACCGGCAGCGGCAAGACGGCCGCCTTCGCCCTGCCCCTGCTGCACAAGCTCGACGCCAGCCGCCTGGCCGTGCAGGCCATGGTGATGTGCCCCACCCGCGAGCTGGCCGACCAGGTCACGCAAGAGATCCGCCGCCTGGCCCGCTTCGAGCCCAACATCAAGGTGCTGACCTTGTGCGGCGGCAGCACCATGCGCCCCCAGATCGAAAGCCTGGCCCACGGCGCCCACATCGTCGTCGGCACACCGGGCCGGCTGATGGACCACCTCTCGCGCGAGACGCTGGACCTGTCTGCCCTGCAGACCCTCGTGCTGGACGAGGCCGATCGCATGC
>CAYPUS010000370.1:0-3570 GCA_964413815.1 uncultured Aquabacterium sp.
CCGGCCGGTCCGGCCACGCCTTCTTCTTCTCTTTTCCCTCGTTTTCCGGGCCTTGCAGATAAAAAAAGGCCGGTTGGGGAACCGGCCTGAACATCCATCTGATGAATGAGCGGAGAGAGACGGTGGACGATCAGCCGGCGTCAGGCTTGCCGTCGTTGTTGCGGTCGATGCCCATGCGCGTGCCGTTGCCCGGAGGGGCGCAGGTGAAGGTCAGCGGGGCATTGGCCGTGCGGGCCTGCGCCAGCAAGTTGGCCAGCGTCACCGGGGCTTCGCCGCTGCGGTCCGGCACGAAGGTGTCGGCCGTGCGCGAGTGGACCCAGCCACGCTGCGCGCCACCCAGCGCACCCTTGGCGATCAGTTCGCACTCGGGGCGGGGCGAGGTGACCTTGGCACGCGAGACCAGCAAGTTCAGGCGGGCGCTCACGTCAGCCTGGGCGGCATTGGCCGGGGTCACCGTGACCTGTTGACCCACGATGGGATCCAGGTTGGACGGGAAGGCCAGCACGAACTCCTGCAACAGGTCGCGGTTGGTCTGGTTGACGTTGAGGAAGACCAGTGCGTTCAGGAACTCGCTGATGCTGCCCTTGGAGGCTTCGTTCGAATAACCGAAGCCGCGGATCTGGTCACCCGTGAAAGGCGCCTGCGGGTTGTTGTCCGTGAAGGAGCCGACCTTGGTGTACATGTTGCGCAGCTGCGGGATCTTGAAGTTCTCCGCGATGGTCGGGCCTTCGAAGGACATCGTGCCATCGGTGCCGTACTGGTTCTTGGCAGGATCCAGTGCATGGCAGCCGTTGCAGGTGGTCAGCGTGTCGGCGTTGTTGTTCATGTAGAAGTTGAAGCCGGCCTGCTGCTTGGCCGTCATGCTGTTGTCCAGGTTGCGCACCGGGTTGGGCGGGTAGGCGATCTTGAGTGCAAAGCGGGCGAACTGTGTCATCTCCTCGTCGGTCAGGGCGGCGTCGCGGCCCAGCAGGCCGGGGAAGGCCACGCTGAAGTCCTTGAAGGAGCGCTCTTCCAGTGTCGCGCCAGCCGAGACACCCTGGCGGTCACCGCGCCAGTGCAGCGGGCCGTTGCCGGCCATGCCGCGCAGGCTTTGCGTGTTCTGCGGCCCCTTCATCGGGTGGAAGTTGACCGTGGTGCGCAGCAGGAAGGGCACGAAGGTGTTGTAGGGGTTGCGGTTGCGCACCTCCTCGTCATCCGGGTTGCCCAGGTCCCAGTCCAGATGATCCATGTCACCGAAGATGTGGCAGCCTGCGCAGGACGAGTCGCCACGGCTGGAGGTATAGGTCGCGTCGTAGAGGAACTTGCGGCCTGTGACCACGTCCGCCGGCTCGGGGGTGGACATCTTGACGTGCGCCGCCTCGCTCATATTGCCGAGGTTGACGACCGACAGGCCGTTGTCCAGGCGGGTCGTGACGTAGGCGCGGCCGCGTGCGGCGTCCAGCACCACACCGGTCGGAAGGCCCGCGTTGAGCACCAGCTGGTTGGCCGTCGAGGGCGTGAAGCTGTCGCTTTCAAGCTGGGCGGTGTTGATGCGCACCAGCTTGTTGGAGCCCTTGGAGGCCAGGTACAGCGTGCTGCCATCGGGCGTCACGGCCATTTCCATCGGCGTGGCGATGGCGGCGGCCTTTTCGGCGGCGGTGCCCAGCGGCTTGTCGTAGCTGGTGATGTGCTTGTTCAGGTTGCGGGGCAGCACGTTGTTGCCGTCGACCACCGTGATGCGCGCATCGACGAAGTGGCCGTTGACCGTGGTGCCGCGGGTGCCCGGGCCTTCGAAGCGGAAGTCGTTGCGGGCTTCCTGGTTGGACACGTAGAGCTTGCCGTTGACAGGGTTGACGGCCATGTTGAAGAGCGTCGTGCCCACGCCCTGGAGGTCGCGGATGCGGGTGGGCACGGCCGTGGTCGTGTCGATCACCATCACGTCGTTGTCAGGCAGGTTGAGCCTGACGTTGGCGCTCCAGTCCTTGGGGGCGACGCCGCGTGCGGGGTCGCCGCTGTCCTTCCAGGTGCCGTCGGGCTGCTTGCGCACGATCAGGCCTGTGGGCGGTGCGGCCTTGCCCTTCGAGTCGGTGGTCGGGCCGGTCTTTTCCAGGCGTAAGGTCGGTCCACCCTGGATGATGGTGGTCTTGTTGCCCGAGTTGAAGGCGGCGGCGTACACACGGGTGCCGTCGGCGCTGCGGGCCAGGGCACGCGGCGTGTCGGCGAACATGTTCAGGATGGCCGCCGGCTTGCCGCCGACGGTGTTGCCCGGCGCGTTGGCGTCGAACACCCAGACGTCGGCGCGGCCGACCTTCGGGTCATTGAAGCCGGGATCGAAGGGCGCGTTCTGGCCGCGGTGGGCGGCGGTGACGAAGGCCCAGCGGTCGTTGGGGCCGGCAAAGACGATGTCGCGCGGCTCGTCGGCGGTCAGCAGGGTGTTGACGACCTTGGCGGGTGCCGCCGACACATCGACGACGCTGATGCTGTCAGACAGGTGGTTGACCACCCAGACCTGGCCGTTGGGTGCCACGGCCACGGCCACGGGCTCCATCCCCACTGGGACGGATTCCTTGAGCACGGGGGCCGTGCCCGTCACGTCGAAGATTTCCAGGCGCGCATCGGGCGTGTTGACCACGAAGAGCCTCGCGCCGTCCTTGGACAGGGCCATGGGCCGCACGTGGCCCGATTCGAAGGTGACGAACTCGCCTGCCGCAGGCGCGGAGCCGATGGGGTCAGGGTTGGTTCCGCCACCGCCTGCGCCCACGCCGCTGACGGTGATGTTGTTGACCGTGAAGGTCTCGGAGCTCATCAGCCCGACCATGCGAAAGCGCAGCGTGACCGTGCTGTTGGCGGCCGTGGCAGGCAAGGTGAAGCTGGCGCGGGTGGAGGCCGTGATGCGGGTCGACTCCAGCTGCTTGTAGGCGCCGCCATTGATCGCGTACTCGACGATGCCGCGGTCGAAGAAGATGCTGTTCATCCCCGTGGTGAAGCGGTCGTAGCTCACCTGGATGTTGCTGTAGCCCTGCGTGCTGATGGGCTTGGAGGTGATGGCACCGTCAGCCAGGAAGGTCGAGCCCACCAGCACGGCGCCGGCGGTGCCCGGGCGCACGGTGCCGGTCGCCGTGAAGTTGCCCAGGCCGCCGCCGAAGGACTGTTGGAAGATGGTGGCGCTGCTTTGTGCGAAGGCACCCGAGGCAATCAGCCAGCAGCCTGCGGCCAGCAAGGCCCGCGCTGTCTGGTGGGTCGTTGTCATGGAGGTCTCCTGTTTGGATCGCGGTAATGCCGCTGGCCCGCCTCTCTGGCAGAGGGGGTTCGCGGCGACGATCCGAGTATCAGGAGGAGGCCATTATTCTGTGAGGGGTGTAACGGACAGCGTAATTGTCATATTCTGACATCGCCCTTGCGATCCCCTTGTACGGGGTGGGTTTCACAAGGCGCGACGCACGGGAATACCCCAAATCCCCTCAGGCCTTGGCGTCGGTGGACTGGATGGCGGCTTCCACGGTGGGGCGGTCCAGTGGCGGCGCGAAGGTCTCGATGAACGAGTACATGTAGCTGCGCAGGAAGGCGTCGCGCCTGGCCTTCCGCCGCGAC